>JAQVHG010000247.1 GCA_028696365.1 Methanofollis sp. | reverse complement strand
AGAGCCGAAAAAATGGGGTTCTGGCATCACTCTGACCCTCATTGCTGCGGTTGCTGCGGCTGTTTGCGATAGACGAGGTGCTCGAGGATCAGGACCAGGACCACCCCGGCGACAAACCCGTTTGCAAGGAGAGGACGGGTGGCGGCTGAGAACTGGGCGGCAAGTGCCGTCGGCATGAAGGCCACCACAGTGCCGACGAGGAGAGGTGTCCCGATGATCACGCCGTCGTCGAAGGACTTGAACGCGCTGCTCTCCTCGCCCAGCATAAGACCCGCCGCGATCTGGGCGGTCATGACATAGGTCAGGACCACGCCGATGACCGGCGAGGGAATGCTGCCAAGGTACCCAATGAGGAGCGGCGAGAACCCGATGGCCATCAGGGCGAGTGCGGCCGGGACCAGGGCGAAACGTGAAGCGCACCCGGTGGCCGCGATCACGCCTGGACTGAGCGAGAAGTCCACCGGGCCGATCACGCCAGCAAATCCTGAGAGGGCGTTGCCGACCCCAGTGACGGTCATCCCGCGGTTCACACGCGTGTCCATCTCATCGGCCTTCAGGAGACTTCCCACCGACTGGATCGAACCCAGTTCATTGATGGCCAGTGCCAGGAAACAGATCAAAAAGGCGATGAGGACACTGGCTTCTGGTGCTGCAAGCGGTGCGATGAGGTCGCCTGGTAGGGCCAGGACCGCCGTCTCTGCAGGTGGAGGAGTGAAGGTGCCGAAGAGCGCGAAGTAGGCAAGGCTGCCGAGGAGGAGCGCCCACATGGCAAGGGTCGACTTCCAGATCCCCTTGAGGAGACCGTTGGCGACGAAGACTATCACTGCAAAGACCAAAGCGAAGACAAAGTTGTAGATCGCCGGGACCGCACCTTCTCCTGTGACCAGGTTGAGGATCACCGGTGCCAGGGTAAAGGCGATGAGCATGAGGATGACCACGATCACCCTGGGGGTGAAGAGCGGTTTCAGGTACTTGAAGAGGCCGGTGGCGGCCAGTACAGCAAGGATCACCCCGCCGATTACCAGGGACGAGTTGATCACCCCGACGCCCTGACTCATGCTGGCGAGGACGCCGATAAGGAGGACGGTGGCCGGTCCGACGACGAGGGGGAGTTTATGTCCCCAGAGCACCTGGACCAGCAGCACCAGGGCGATGAGCACGAAGAGTTTCTGCAGATAGGTGATGACTGATCCGTCGGGCTGAACCGCAGCGACGACTCCTCCGATGATGAGGATAGCAGGGACGCTGACGGCCAGCCATTGTAGTCCGAAGAGGAGGAGTTTTCCTAGATTTGGTTTATCGTCAATTCCATACGTAAAGTCCATCTCTGTGACTCCTGAGATACACGGATCTCAAAAGGGACCTGAAATCTGGATTTTAAAGAATAAAAAATGTTTTCCAGGTCTCTCCGTCCTGGAGTTATGGATTGAGTGAATATATTGTTTTCGAAATTATTTTTTGTGTTATTTTGTTGTGATTTGTTATGTCAGGGGATGCTGCACAGGAGTACAGGAGCCCCACGAGATCTCAGACCTGCGAGGTGTTGATGGACAGGGTGTCTCTTGTTCCTGGTGGTGTCTGGAATGTGACAGGTATGCTGATCTCTGGCGTGGGATCAGAAGCGGCAACGATCTTCACAGGGATGTCTTCGATCCCGCTTTCTTCACCATACTCTCTGAGGATATGGTACCAGGCCCTGGTCTCATTCGCTTCGATGGGGTGGTCGTCCTCGACCATGACCTTCACATACCCCTGGACATCATACCCGAGGCTGAGGATAGGGCCGTCGGGGTAAAGATGGGGCTTCATCTCCTTTTTCTGGATCTTAGTATAGGTCTTGAGAATACCGATCCAGGCTCGCCGGTCGGTCTCGTTGTCTAGGTTGGGGAGGGTGCCGTAGGTGCATATAACGTTCTCTTGCTCTCTGATCTTTTCGATCACGTCGTGCCATGCTTCGTCGTCAAGGAGGTCGGTCTTTCCGCTCATGGTAGGATGTGAACTTCTGAATTCCTGACCGACAAGGAAGAGGCCGACTGAGGCGACCAGAAATGACGAGACAACAAGGAAGGCAATAATATAGTGTTTTTTCATCGCAGTTCGCCTCGTGGGGCACGCATGGAACGCCTCACCTGTGCGAGGTCAGTGGAGCGGTCAGACGCATGCCAGACCTTTTCTTTATGGTAATGAAATTTATATTTTTGGGTGTGTTCTTCTGGTAGTCTGGACATCTATTTTCAATTTTGGTGAAGGTTCACTGTTTAGTCCCTTCAAAGGTCACTGTGGAAGGATGTCTGGGGTCGAGGTGGACGGCCCCTTCTGCATTGTACTGGCCCCAGGACTCTTTTATGATCCCGTACTCTGCCAGTTCCTCATCGCTCAACCCTTCAGGGTCTGGGAGGGGGTCGATGGTCATCTTCCATTGCTGCGTGGCTTCATCTCCCCAGATGGTCTCGAAGGACTCAGTGAGTGTGGCCTGGCAGGAGCGGTTGGGCGGGATGAGGAGAGCCCAATTGGAATAATGGGATGCTGAGGATGCGGTGGCGCCGAGTTTTGTGAATCTCCAATTCCATTCTGCTCTTTTTCTAATGTCTTCGATCGTTTCGGTCTTCTCCCTGATCACCATCTCATGTTCTGGATCTGAGCGGCCACCGAAGTAATGCGGTTTTAGTGGCAGGGGGTTGATGGTGAACCCATGTTGAGCGGTCTCGGTCCCGACCTCTGTGCGTTGTCCGGTGATGGTGCGGACATCCTGGTCTTTGGCATGCGCAGAGGCGGCACTGGAGATGCCAAACCCATGCCACCACTCGCCAGATATCCATGTCGATTGCCAGTTGAGGGTGCTGTTCAGAGAGACGGTGGTGTCGGGTGCTGCCTCTGGCGTCCACTCGACCTGGTAACTCGCTCCATCTTCGAAGATCCCTGGCGGTGGCGGTTCATCGCCCTTGACTGGTGCTCCGGCGGAGAGAGTCATGCCGAATGAGAGGACGGAGAGGGTGAGGAGTGCTGTGATGAAGCCGAGGACTTTTATGGAGTAGGGGATTTCGTCTGTCATAGTACGTCTATCTCCTCCTGGCGAGGTGGGCCAGGAAAACCACGAGGAGTGCAGAGATGCCGGTCCGGAGATCATATCCAGGAGTGGTCTGACTCCTGGGCTCCAGGTCGAGGTCGAGTTCGTCGGTCAGATGTTCAAAGGCGATCTCGCGCTGCAGAGGGAGGTACCCCTCCTTCCTGCTGGTGCCCGACTGCGTCTTTGATCAGGTGGTGCCCGTCATCGTCTGTCGTGGCCGTCGCCGAGCGGGGTCTGTTCTCAAGCGAGAAGGCCGACTCAAATCTCACCGTTGCACCCGGAACCGGGGTGCCGTCAGGGTTGGTCACCCGTCCTGAGACCGTGATCGCCTGGGGTGGTGGGAGACCGATATGGACGGGGATGTTCAGATTTTTCTCAGCTCGGTTCCCGGGTGTGTCGGCGGCGACGACGGTGAGAGTGTTCTCACCCCTCGTGACCGGCACCGAGCACGCAAACTCTGTCCTGTTCCCGCACAAGATCTCGCCCTCTCCCTCGCCGCTCTGGACATGCACGGACCGTATGCTCGAAGGGGCGCGGGCTTCGCCGACGACAACAACGTGAGGTGGGATGACGTCGATCTAGACTTCAGCCCCGTCGGTGGGGGAGGTGACGCCGAGGGTGACAGGGCCGTCTTCAG
>JAQVHG010000246.1 GCA_028696365.1 Methanofollis sp. | reverse complement strand
GTGGTGCGAAGGTGCAAACCAGGCATGAACCCTGCACGCATATCAAAGGAAAATCATCGTGGGGTCTTTTGCGCTCGTAAATCCCAAGTGCGAAACTACTGGAAAAATTCTGTGATGAGGGACGGCACATCTGATCGTCACCTCCCCCCCCACCTGGACGGGGATGCTCTCGGAGAAAGATCTTTTCGACTGCTAACTCTGTAGAATCCTCACCCGCCGTCCCACATCATCTCACTGGGGTCTCGCAGGGGCTCTGCCCCCGGATCCCCGAAATATTCAGGCCGACCTGATATGCCGCCGTGCGGCCTCAGTCGTCTCCCGACCCTGCGGGGTCCGCTTGAGAAACCCGATCTGGATCAGGTAGGGTTCGTAGACCTCCTCGACTGTCCGCACTTCTTCGCCGACCGAGATGGCGATCGTCCTGGCTCCCACCGGCCCGCCGCCGAAATCATCTGTGATCACCGAGAGAATCCGCCGGTCCAGGTCGTCCAGGCCAAGGCTGTCGATGCCAAGCATCGTCAGTGCGAGGTCTGCGGTCTTGCCGTCGATGGTCCCGTCGCCCCTGACCATGGCGAAGTCCCGCACCCTCCTGAGAAGACGGTTTGCGATCCGCGGTGTCCCCCGGCTCCGTGTTGCAATCTCACGCGCTCCGTCCCAGGTGACCGGGGTCTGCATGATAGCAGCACTCCGCTGCACGATGCTCACCAGGTCGGCCACCTCATAGAGGTTGAGGCGGAAGACCAGGCCGAACCGGTCCCTGAGCGGAGAGCCCAGCAACCCGACCTTCGTCGTCGCGCCGATGAGTGTGAACTCTTCAAGAGGAAGCGGCACAGAGCGCGCTCCAGGCCCCTCTCCGATCATCACGTCGATGCAATTGTCCTCCATCGCAGGGTACAGGATCTCCTCGACCACCGGGTTGAGGCGATGGATCTCGTCGATGAAAAGCACGTCGTCACGGGAAAGCGCTGTCAACTGGGCGGCAAGGTCACCGGGACGGTCCAGCACCGGTCCCGAGGTGCTCCTGATCCCTACTCCCATCTCACGCGCCACGATCCCGGCAAGGGTCGTCTTGCCAAGCCCGGGCGGTCCGGAAAAAAGGATGTGATCAAGAGACTCGCCCCGTTTTTTTGCCGCCTCGATGGCGATGGCAAGAGTCTCTTTGATCTGCGACTGGCCCACGAACTCGTCAAGGGACCCAGGCCTGATCCCGACCTCGTCGGTCTCTCCGGGAAGCGTGGCTGGTGAGGGGAGGCGTTCATTCATGCCGACCCACGCTCCCGCAGGTATGTCAAGGCTGCACGGATCAGGGCCTGCACCGTCTGGTTGGGCAGGCCGGGCATGACGGTGTCGACTGCCTCCTCAGCTTCGTGCGGTGAGAACCCGAGCGACACAAGGGCGCTCACTGCGTCGCGGGCTTCAGAAGAATGTTTTTCAAGGGGTAGTGTCTCGACACGTTTCTTCATCTTCTCCTTCAACTCAAGGATGAGGCGTTTCGCACTCTTGGGCCCGATCCCGGGGATCTGAGTGAGCACCTTCTCTTCGTCATTGACGATGGCAAGAGCGAACTCCTCGAACGAGATCTGGGAGAGGATGTTCATGGCGATCTGCGGACCGATGCCGCGGACCCCGATCAGGACCGTGAAGAGATCGAGTTCGTTGGGATGCAGAAACCCGAAGAGCTGGATGTCGTCGTCGCGGACTGCCATGTGCGTGTGGAGCATGACGCGCCCCTCTGCCTCTTTGAGACGTGCCAGAGCGGGTTCGGTCACCTGTACCCGGTAGCCCACGCCGCCGACATCGATCACCACCCATCGGTCACCGGTGGATGCCAGTTCTCCAGAAAGGTGTGCGATCATCTTATCTGACCATGTTGATGTGGCAGAGGGCGATGGCAAGGCCGTCGGCGGTGTCGTCTGGCCGCGGCACTTCTTGCAGCCTGAGAAGCCGCCGCATCATCTCCTGTACCTGGTGTTTCTCGGCACGTCCCGACCCGGTGACCGCCTGTTTGATCTGGTTTGGGGTGTACTCGGCGATCGGGATCTTGTGCTGTTCGGCGGCGAGGAGGAGGATGCCCCGTGCCTCGCTCACACGCATGGCGGTGGTGACGTTTTTTGAGAAGAACAGCCGTTCCAGGACGACCCATGTGGGGTTGTATTCGTCGAGGAGGGCGGATACCCGCTCGTAGATCTCTAGCAAACGCTCGGACTGGCTGCAGTCAGGACTGGTCTCGATGCAGCCGTAATCTAGCGGTACAGGGAACCGGCCCCCTTTTTTGAGGACGCCATACCCGGTCCTCGCCACTCCAGGATCAATACCGATCACGATCATGGTCACGTTCAGTAGGGAGTACTCCGTGCTCCTGGTTGATACCCTTTATGGGCTCTGTTTGACCCCCTCTTCTGGGTGGGAATGGGGAGCGGCACGCCTCCAAGCAGAACTGTCGAGAGGAATTATCATGATAATATGGCTCTGTAGAAATCCTCTGGATCTTTCTCTGGCGGGGGGCGTGCCGCCTCCCAAACCCCCCGCGGCATGATGGGTCGAGGACGGCAACCTCCTCGTCATGGTCGTTGATTCTGCCTTCCCGGCTTCATCGTGGTCCCGGGGGTCCGGGGGTAGCGCCCCCCGGGAGATTCATGAGGAGAGGCGGTTAAGTCACGCGTGCACACATAAAAGGTGAGGATTTCTACATGGCCGAACTATTAGATATTTACTCTCCTCCTCTGCTGCCTCCCTGCCAGGACAAAGAAGGCGGTGACGGCCAGGGCCAGGATCGCCGGGACGGCGAACCCCGCAGCATATCCGGTGTTCCCGATGACGATGCCGGCGATGAGCGGGCCAGAGGCGTGGCCGATGTCCATGATCGAACTGAGCGCCCCGACCGAGGCGCCGAGTTCGTGGGTCCGTGCGACGTCGGCGACATAGGCGCCGGTCGAGACGGTGACCAGTGAGAGAGCGAGGCCGAAGAGGACCCCGATCGCCATGACCGCCGGCACCGCAGTGGTGAGGGGGACGGCGGCGATGCACCCGGCGATCGCGAGGAGGCCGAGCATGATCTGCACCCGCCGGCCGGTCCGATCGGAGAGCGCCCCGAAGAAGGGTTTGGAGAGGGCGATGGCCAGCACCTGGAGGGCGAAGAGGAGGCCGATGAGGTACTCCTGTATTCCGATGCCGGTGAGGTATAGGGGGAGCCAGGTCTCGAAGATCCCGAAGGCGAAGTAGGTCGCCATCTCCACCAGGGCGGTGGATAAGAGGAGCGGGTTTTTCCCGAAGCCTGCAAGACGTTCGCCAAACTCCCTGAGTGTGACCCGGCGGCTCCCGCCGCCCTCGTGCGCCCCCTCCTCCCTGATCCCGAGGATGAGGAGGACGAGCGGGAGCGAGGC
The DNA here is from genome assembly GCA_028696365.1 of Methanofollis sp. Lineage (GTDB taxonomy): Archaea > Halobacteriota > Methanomicrobia > Methanomicrobiales > Methanofollaceae > Methanofollis. The sequence goes on along the minus strand of JAQVHG010000246.1, from coordinate 325 downwards.
GAGGAAGGCGGCGACATAGACGAGTCGGTAGTTCAGGAGCCCGACCGAGGTCGCGAAGACCGAGATGAGAACGCCGCCCACGAGCGGGGCGATCGTGCGCCCGACGAGGGTGGCAGAGGAGTAGATGCCGCTCATCTCCCCCTTCGCATCGGGGTAGGCCGAGTAGATCATCATCGCGGCGACCGGGCCGAGGATCGCGGTCGCGAGCCCGTGGAAGAACCTGACCGGGATGAGCCAGAGGGGGTCGGCGACGAGGAGGGAGAGGAGGGGGGCGGAGAGGAAGACGGTACCCGAGGCGAGGAGGAGACGCCGCGGGCCGATGCGG
>JAQVHG010000245.1 GCA_028696365.1 Methanofollis sp. | reverse complement strand
CGCCCCAAAGTATATTAATCGGGGTAATTTTGGTGACCGGTTCTGAGCTCGTCGAACATGAAAGACGCCAGAACTATGACCACATACCTCAATGAACGAAGCGCCCAGAGCATGGGCGCCGAAGAGAATTCTGAACACCCGCCCCTGCCTTCATCATCTCCAGGACTCCCGTCCCTCCTGGACACCCCTCTACCGGAGTTATATGATGCGATCGAGAAATGCGAGGCGCCCGCCCTGCTCGACTGCATCGCCACGCTCTCCAAGGAAGTGCCCGCTCTTCTGATTCCTGAGGGCCTAGAATCCTTGTCGCTCTCCGAACTGCGTATTGCAGTGAAAGGACTGGTCTCATCGCCTGAAACCCTCAAATGGAGGAAAGATCACCAACCTTTTGTCTGGAAAACAGAGATCGATACCGGCATCTCAGCAGATTATGAGATGTCAGATCAGGCCCTTACCGCCATCCGGGCCGCAAATAACCCGCCACACATCTTTGCTCGCGCAACTCAGTTGGTGCGGGTCGCCCAGGACGAGAAGGACGACGTCTACATCCAACCTCTTGAAGAGCCGGGTCTGGCCGGTATCCTGGACCGCCTGATCACCTGGTCTCGGGTAACATCGAAGGGAGAGAAGCGACAGGACCGGCCTCCTAAGACGGTGGTCCGGGATATCCTCGCATTGCCGGCATCGCTCTGGGGGGTTCCGCCCCTCGCGGGGGTGACGCGGTCGCCGATCTTCCATGCCGACGGGAGCCTCCATGCGGCCGAAGGTTACGACCCCGAGACGATGCTCTATTATCAGCCCGATGAGAGGTTCGCTCTCCCCTCCATCCCGGACCGGCCGGACGGCGAGGATGTGGCCGCGGCCCTCGCCGCCATTGATGAGGTATTTTGCGACTTTCCTTTTGTGGATGCAGCCGACCGAGCGAACGCCTATGGCGCTCTTCTGACGGCGGTCCTTCGCCCCTGTATTGATGGTCCGGTCCCGCTCTACGTCGTCGACAAACCACAAGCTGGTGCCGGTGCGGGACTGCTGCAGCGGGCGATCGGGCGGATCGCCACCGGGCGAGAGCCTCCCCTGAAGACGATGCCGGTAGGGGAGGCGATGCGGAAGGAGATCTTCGCCTCGCTCAAAGGCGGGACCCGGATCCAGATCTTCGACAACGTCGAGGACCGTCTTTCCAGCCCTGAGCTCGCGGCGGTCCTGACCGCCCCCTCATACACGGGTAGGATTCTCGGGCGTTCCGAAGAACTGACGCTCGATGTTGCATGCTTCTGGATGGCGAACGGGAACAACATCCAGATCGGTGGAGACCTCGCCCGCCGGGTCTTCCGGTCCCGGATTGATCCGCAGGTCGCCTACCCCTGGCAGCGCGAGGGGTTCAAGCATGAGGACCTTCTCGCCTGGGTGGACAGGGAGCGGGGCCGGATTCTCGCGGCCGTCTACACTCTGGCGAGGTCCTGGGTGCAGGCCGGGAGCCCCGCCCCTGAGGGGGTGCCGCGGGTCGGGTCCTTCGAGCGGTGGCGGGACACCATCGGCGGGATCCTCGAACACGCCGGGGTGCAGGACTTCATGGGGAACGCCGATTCGGTCTACCTCGAAGGGGACGCCGACCGGATGCAGTGGGAGGCCTTCCTTTCCGCTCTCTGGGACTGGTCGGGGGATGCCCCATTCACGGCTGGCGCTGTGAATCAGTTCCTCAAATACAACGACGGGACGAGACGAAACGCCGTCTTCAACAACCTTCCTGACTCTGTGGCCGAGGAGTGGGGGGGGAGGAAGTCCTTCTCGCGGGTGCTCGGGAACGCCTTCGCAAAGCAGGACGGCCGGCATTTCCCTGGAGGATGGTGTATCCGGCGGGGGAAGGTCGAGCACCATGCACAGAGCTGGGTCATCACCTACGCCCCTCCGGAGCAGGGTCAGGGGAGTTATGGGGGAGTTAGTGATCTGCCCTCTACGGACACCAATCATGAAATACACGACAATACAGTCTCAGCCAGAGATGGAGGGGAGTTAGGGGAGTTATCCTACAACCCCCACGCGCGAGAAAAAAATAGTACTGATAATACGCGTATAGAGCGGGAGTGCATACGAACTCCCCTAACTCCCCCAGGGGATCAGGAAGAGCAAGATTCTCATCCTGATGGTGGAACAGAGGCAGGAAACCCCACAAACACTAACTCCCCTCTAACTCCCCCTAACTCCCCCCTGCTCCCTCTCCCTGGTGAAGAGTGGTGGCACCCTCCGATCGAGGAGTATGAACCCCGGGCTTTCGACAAGGAGGGGTCCCACATCTGCATGGTGCCTGGGTGCCGGCATCCTCCGAAGTATGGTGCTCGAGCTGGTTTCGGTCTCTGTGAAGGACATTACCATCTCCTGAAAGAGAAGGAAGAAGGGGGGAGACCATGAGTGCCAAGGGTTCACCGGGGTTATATGATCACCTCCCCTCGGAGGTGACCCGGGCGATTCTCGAAGGCGAAGCTCTTCGGGTCCACGCCGTGCGGGTCTCCCTCGTGCGGGACGACGAGGCCGCCGGCTTCGCCATCGACACACTCAGGGGTGAAGGGCGGCACCCTCAATGGGAACAGACAACCCAGGAGATCTGCAGGATCGCCCGCGACGAGATGGGGAAGCTCTCGCCGACATCGGTATCGGCGCTTGCCGTCGCTGCACAGATGATGCCCGAGGACGAGACCCCCATCATCGAGATCAACACCTGGCTGTCGATGCAGGATAACGGCGGGTCCTGGTGGGAAGTCGATGGGGCCGTGTCCCTGGTCGCTGCACCTCTGCGTGACGTACGGGACGCTGCAGAGCGGATGAAAAAGCGGGCTCTTGAGGTGGTGTGCCAGCTATGATCCCCGGGGCTGCACCGAACAATACATCCCGAACGCAACCCCGGCACCCGAACATAGCATCCCGGACGCGTGTCCGCCGGGTGCCGGTCTACTCGCCGATGAGAGGAACAATTCATCCATGCACCGATCCCGGATTTGACGAAGGAGAAAGGGGTCTGATCTGCTGTGAATGTCCGCTCGATGCCGGTCGCACGTCCGGACCGGTGTCACTCGGTGGCGGTCCGTCCGAACGCCATGCAGACCCCTCGGGCCGGGCCGCGTTTCCTGGCTCTCTCCCCCGGACCTCCCCATCACACGGTGAGCATGTCACCTCCCGCCGCCCGGCATGTCCGCCCGGCGAGGTGCGGGGGTGAGCTCATGCCCGACTGGACCCCCATCATGGACGAGGCGTGCAGGTTCTTCGAGCAGCACCTCACCGACGAGCGCCGCGCCTTTCTCCTCGCCCGCTATGGCCTCAGGCCGGGCTTTGTGGAGAGAGCCCGGATAGGATATGCTCCGGCCAGCGAAGACGGCCTTCTCCTGCACCTCATGGAGCGAGGATATGCTGGCGACGAGATCGTCGGCTCCGGCCTGGTGCAGCGGTGGAAGAGGGTCGATCGAGTGGGTGTCACCGACCTCTTCCGCGGCCGGATCATCTTCCCCTACCTGGACGGCGAGAGAAATCCCCTCTACTTCATCGGCCGGCAAACCGACGAGACCCCGCAGTACGGCGAACGAATCCCGGCGAAGTACAAGAAGCAGGTCGTCACCCCAGACGGGCCGAGAGAACCGATATTCGGTTCCTGGTCCGTGGTCCCTGACGAACCCTTGATCATCAGCGAATGGGTCGCCGACGCCCTCGCGACCCTCCAGGACTG
>JAQVHG010000244.1 GCA_028696365.1 Methanofollis sp. | reverse complement strand
GGACTGGTCACTCATCCTCAGCGTCATCCTCCTCTTCAACATCCTCTTTGCCATCGTCGTCGTTTTTTTTGAACGCAAAAATCCGACCGCCGCTGTCGCATGGCTGATGGTCCTCTTCCTCCTGCCTCCGCTCGGGTTTGCCCTGTACCTCGTCTTCGGGCAGAATTACACCAGACAGAAGATGTTCACTCTCAAGGAGGCGGGCGACCACTACCTCAAAGGGCTCTTCGAGGAACAACACCAGGATCTCGTCGACCGCCACTTCAGGTTCGCAAACCCCGCGGCAGAACGGTACCGCGACACCATCCTCGCCCTCCTCAGGAACAACCAGGCGCTCGTGACCGAGAAGAACGAGGTCGAGGTTTACACCGACGGGAAGAAGAAGTTCGATGCCCTCTTTGAGGCCATCAAGGGGGCACGCCACCATGTCCACCTGGAATATTTCATCGTCAACAACGACGACCTGGGGCAGGCGGTCATCCATGCCCTTGCAGAGAAGGCGAAGGAGGGCGTCGAGGTCCGCCTCCTCTTCGACGCCATCGGCACACGGGCCGGCGGGGGGTCGAAGGAAGTCTTCCACGAACTGACCGACGCCGGCGGCGAGATCGGGGTCTTCTTCCCCTCGCTCTACCGGGTGAACTACCGCAACCATCGAAAGATCGCCGTCATCGACGGAGCGGTCGGGTTCATTGGCGGGTTCAACATCGGCGACGAGTACCTGGGCACAGGCCCGCTCGGCTACTGGCGGGACACCGCGGTCAGGATCCATGGGCAGGCCGTGAACCTGCTACAACTCAGGTTCTTCCTCGACTGGAACCATGCGACCGGGGAATACCGCGGCGATGACCCGATCTATTTCCCCGACCCTGACGTCGCCGGCACCGTCCCGGTCCAGATCGTCTCTGGCGGCCCTGACACCAGGTGGAGCCCGATCAAGGAGGGCTATATCAAATTGATCAACTCTGCCAGGGAGTCGGTATACATTCAGACCCCATACTTCATCCCTGACGAGAGCGTCACCGACGCCCTCCGCCTCGCGGCGCTCTCCGGCGTCGACGTGCGGGTGATGATCCCGTGCAAGCCAGACCACCCCTTTGTCTACTGGGCTACTCTCTCCTTTGTCGGCGACCTCCTCGACGCTGGGGTCCGGGCCTACACCTATGATCACGGGTTTCTCCATGCCAAGACGATCGTCGTCGACGGCATGGCCGGATCGGTGGGGAGCGCCAACTGGGACGTGCGGAGTTTCAGGCTGAACTTCGAGGCGAACGCATTCATCTACGACGCAGAGGTCGGAGGTGAGATGAAGAGGCGGTTTGTCCATGACCTCGAAGTCTGCACCGAGATCACCCCTGAGCGCTATGCCGACCGGCCCTGGTGGGTCAGGATGAAGGAGTCGATCTCCAGACTCTTCTCACCGCTTGGGTAGGAGAGGTGCGGGGAAGGAGTCTCTGGTGGAGAACAAGACCATCGAAGATCAGTTCTGTAGAGACCCTCACCTCTTGTGTTGGAGAGACGTGTGCCCCCCGCCTTCCCCATCATCTCTCCGGGGGCGATTGCCGCCCGGACCCCCGGGAGGAAGATAGGGGCGGGAAGGCATCACGGGCAACTGTGACGAAAGGGCTGCCGACCTCGACTTTATCGTGTGGCGGGGGGTTTTGGGGGGCGGCCAAGCCCCTCGCCACAGAACCCCTCAAGAAGATTTCCACAATGTCCAGGGACCAACGATTTTCTCGACCCCCCCATTCTTTCACTTTGCACACCGTCCCCGACACTTCGCACCACGGGGGTGCAAATCAATCCTCACCGTAACCGCTCTCATTTTACAATTCACGTTGAACCTGCATGAATACAAAATCGTTTGCACCCTGCTGAGAAACACAGCCATGTCCTCATCGACCATGCTCTGTGTTCTTCTATTTCAGTGCAAAGATCACTTTATACGCGCGTGTACTACTCTACATGATGCGAAAATCCTGATCGGTCGCCATTCTGCCCCATCCTATCTTTCCACCCCCAAAGTGCGAAGGTGGTGCGAAGGTGCAAACCAGGCATGAACCCTGCACGCATCTCAGGGGAAAATCACCGTGGGGTCTTTTGCGCTCGTAAATTCAAAGTGCGAAACTACGGCTCTGTAGAAAACCCCGCCTCTTGTGTGGGTGAGAGGTGTGTCACCCGCCTTCCTACCTCTTTGGCCGGGGGCGATTGCCGCCCGGACCCCTGGGATGAAGATAGGGTCGCGAAGGCATCATGGACGACTGTGACGAGTGCGTGGCGGTCCTCGACCAATCGTGCGACGGAGAGACTAGGGGGTGTGAGCGGGATGAACTTGAGAAGGTCCGCAAGTCTTCGAACAGCACGCCCCCCCCGTCTGAGTGATTCATCAAGAGGATTTCTACAGAACCCAACTTTTCTCAAACTCGCCGTCGCTCGTACCCCCAGTCCCCCCGCGACATGATAAGGCGAGGAGAGGCAGAGCCTCCAACGCGCGTATGATGAGAATTTCTACAGAGCCTGAAAATTTTCAATTTTCGAGGTGCAACTGGAAGAAACGCATAAAGATACTGGACGGCGGTCGACGCACCCTCTCCCCAGATACTTTGGAGAGATGCTCCCAGGATCGGTGGGGGGCAGGGAGACACAATCGTTCCCCTCCTGATTCCGAGATGTTTATATGGATCTTTCCATCAATCTGCATGATAGAATGGATACAAAATCAGATTCAATTGCGCTCTTCATTGATTTTGACAATATTGAGATCGGAATCAAGAAGGAATATAACCGAAATTTTTCGATCGGGCCAATAATTAAAGAACTCTCAGAGATGGGCACAGTGGTGGTCAGACGGGCGTACGGCGACTGGGTATCTTATCAGGCCTACCGTGAAGGGCTCATCGAACATGGGGTTGAACTGATCGAACGGACTTCCATCACCAACAGCGGGAAAAACGGCGCGGACATCAAGATCGCTATCGATGCCGTCGACCTGGCGCTGAAGAACGACTTCATCAATATTTTTGCGATCGTCTCAGGGGACAGCGACTTTCTCCCGCTTATCCAGAAGTTGAGAGAATATGGAAAGTATGTGACGGTGATCAGCGGCGACGGGTTCACCAGTCCATACATCATGAAAAATTGCGACAAGTTCATCTCCTACGAGACGATCGCCGGGATCGAGAAACCCCATGAAGAGAAGAAGAAGTTGAAGGACGCGATCGAACTGCTCGAGAAGGTCATTCTCTCCAGGGTCGACGAAGGGAAGGGGTTGAACCTGGCCGCGATCAAGAACCAGATGCTCAGACTCGACCCTTCCTTCAATGAGAAGTCATATGGTTTTTCCAATTTTGGAAAATTTATCAGGTATATCGGGGACGAGTGTCTGCTCCCGATCAAGATCCACACCAGGGACAGCGGGGACTGGTTCCTCGACTATTTCTCTGACGACGAGATGATCACCTCAGAGGAGTACCAACAGCGGGAACCAAACCTCAGGGAGTGGGGGATTATATTTGGGACCATTGAACGGTATCTGCGCGAGGGAGAGGGGAAGTATACGCAGGGGTGGTATCAGTATCTTATCGCGTACCTGACACAGCAGAGACGGGAAGGAAAGATCGGCCTGGACCAGACGAGCCTCAAGGCGGCTCTTCTCCGTCTCCTTGATGAAGGGATATTGATCAGGAAAAATCCTGAGAGAGATCGGAAGAGCACACG
>JAQVHG010000243.1 GCA_028696365.1 Methanofollis sp. | reverse complement strand
ATCCCGACGGGCCCATAACCCGTAGACCGATGGTTCAAATCCATCCTTCGCTACTGATCTTATAAGAAAAGTTGATTCTGCACAAGATAGCGAGGTGGGGTAGTCAGGAAATCCCGACGGGCCCATGACCCGTAGACCGATGGTTCAAATCCATCCTTCGCTACTTTTGAAATCTATTCTTGCCAGCCAATGCGAAATTTTTTGCAGGGTTTATAGACGGACGGGATGTGCGTCGATATGAGCGCACCGATAGTTTCGGGGCGAATTCCTTTACTATGATCTTAAAAGCAGGGGATTGAGAAATGAACGGTTTTGGGCTCTATAGAGCCTCTCGCCCTCTCTTGGTGTGACCGTGGCCTCCCCTGCTCTCCTCCCCCTCGATCGTGCCTGGGGTTGCACCCTCAGATTCCCAGATGGTGATAGATTTGGGAAGGCAGTATGGATGTCCATGGAGGGGGCGGCACGCCCCCCGCCACAGAGGACCTCTCACCTATTTTTGGGTGGAGTGTGACGCCTTTATCTTCTCTCATCCACTTCCTGGAGGCTCAATCGAAAATATGGCTCTGTAGATACCCTCTGGATCTCTCTCTCTGGCGGGGGACTTGCCGCCCCCCGAAAACCCCCCGCGACACGACAGGTCGAGGACGGCAGCACTCTCGTCACAGTTGCCTATGATGCCTTCCCTGCTCTCTCTTCATCCCTGGGGCGCTGCCCCCAGACCTCCGGGGGACCACGATAGGGGGGGAAGGCAGAATAGATGACCATAAAGAGCGCACTGCCCTCCCCTGCCTGTCGTGTGGCGGGGGGACTGGGGGGCTGGCACGCCTCCTGCAGAGATGGCCATCACGAGCATTTCTACAGAGCCTCTACAGAGCCGTTCTATTGAAAGTCCCGGGTTCGGTCTTTCTGCTGATCGAAGGTGCGTATGATGAAGAAATGCAATGGATCCCACATAGAAAGCGACCAGATGAAAAGAGGATGGATTCTCCAGGGCTAGGAGAACAGATTATTCGTTGCCGTCTTCGGGGTTGCGGATCAGCGCCGAATTCCCGGTCTCGTCCTCGATGATCAGCGTGACCTTCTGCTCGCCCCGCTTCACCGCCGCGATCTGGTCCTTGATCCCCAGGCACCGTTCTCGTTCCTCGGCCCCCGCTGTCTTGAGCGCCATATCCAGGACCGCATCGATCCGGTCGAGCACCCCCTCGACATTGGAGATGAAAGACTCGGCAGCCGGTCCAGGTTTGATCTCGACGCCAAGTTCAGGCACCTCGATCCGCCCGGCCGAACCACGCACGACCCGCACCGAAAGATCGTCTTCAGACTCGACCGTCAGTTCGTCCTTTGTCGGCACGCCCTCGCGCATGATGAAGGCATCACTCATCCGCCAGCCACACGGACAGGTTGCACTCTCGATGAGGATCTCAGAAAAATACGGGATATCTTCGGTCTGATAGATATATTCGATCTCTTTTCCACAGACCGGGCATGGGGCACGGAGCACGTTTCGCACTACAGGCCCCCGATCTTCTCCCTGGAGATCTTCACCGACATGGGTGCCACGATCACGTACTGCTGCTCGCCAAGACCGATGATATCGCCGTTGACGTCGTTTGCGACCTCGCGGAGATCCTTGAGCACCCGCTCGTACATGATCTTGTCCAACTTCAGACGGGTAATGTCCACGATGACCATGTTGCCATTATAGACCTCGTCCTTCACGCGGGGAGTATCTTTGATATCGTTGATCTGGGCGACCTTGACGTACATCGACGCCGGCTCATCACGAGCCGCCCCTTCAAACGTGCTGAGGTCGAGATCCATATAGTCATCCTGCCTTGGAGGCGCGCTCCTGCCTATGATGGATTCGAGGAATTTTCCCATGAAAATAACTCTATAATAGAATTTATTTAATGGTATCCTATTTTTGTTCAGAGTTCAAGGTTCCAGATGCTATCTCCGACCCGGTGAAATGTCCTGACGACCTTCCCCTTCTCCTGTGCCAAGAGGTCGGCCCCGTCAAAGAGGGCAATCCCGACGGCAAGCGGCTTCCCATACCGTTCTTCGGCGATGATACAGGGTGCGCCCTTCTTGATATCAGGCGTGGCATTGACCACCCCTGGCCGCATGATGTCAGCGCCGTTCATCAGATACGGCACTGCGCCTGAGTCGACCGTCACCCGTCTCGCCTCAAAAGGCCGCTCGACCGCACCCCGCACCGTTGGGAAGGTCCATCCCTCAAACTCCATCAAGAGTGGTTTTTTGTCTACTAAGTAGATCAAGAACTCCGAGTCGGTCTCGACGACCTCAAGCCTCTTGGCGTCGAAGAGCGCCGCGTCGGCCCCAAGTTGCTCTTCTAGTGCCTTCTTGAGCTGTGCCACTGCAGATTTCTTGATGCTATGCCTTTTCTTAACCTGAATGTCACCCATGGCCAACCTCAATACCCCGTATCTCTCATTAAATGGTTCGCCGCGGTATATTTAAGTAGATTCCCCTCGCATGTATGGTACTCTTAAACGGGTTAAAGGGTAATTACCATGTCAAAAAGACCACTGGAGATTCTTGATCAGGTACTCAACGGCCAGCCGGTCATTATCGCTCTTAAAGGCGGGCGTGAGATCCGCGGGATCCTGCAGGGGTACGACGTCCACTTGAACCTCGTCCTCGACCGGGCTGAAGAAGAAGTTGAAGGGCAGGTAGAGAAACACGGTACGGTAATCGTCCGTGGAGACAATGTGATCTATATATCTCCGTCAATCGAATAATTTAGGTGAGCGAGCATGTCAAAAGGTACACCATCGATGGGTAAGCGGCAGAAGAACAGCCACATCACCTGCCGCAGATGTGGAAAGAAATCATTCCATGTCAGGCACAAGGTATGCTCGGCCTGTGGCTTTGGCCGGAGCAAGAAGATGAGCAACTACAAGTGGACGACCAAGCGCCCCAAAGTACCAACACACTAAGGTAGTCAGATATGTGTGGGATCGTTGGCATCGTGGATGCTGGCGGTGTCTCTTTCCCGTTGTATTATGCCCTGTATGCTCTCCAGCACCGCGGGCAGGAGAGCGCGGGCATGTCCACTTTTGACCGCCGCCCCTATGTCCATAAGGGCAAGGGGTTGGTGGCTGAGGTCTTTGATGAATCGATTCTTCAGGAGCTCAAGGGGACCGTCGGGATCGGACATGTCAGGTATCCGACGACCGGTGCGAATCTGCCGGAAAATTTTCAGCCGTTCAATTTTGTCTTCCGTGACCAGACCATCTCTCTGGCGCACAACGGAAATTTGGTGAATACTGAGGAACTGCGAGCGCAGTACGAGCGGGACGGGCAGATCTTTTGTACGAGCACCGATTCTGAGGTGATTGCAACGATCATCGCCCACGAGATCCGGACGTCCGGATCGGTGGAGGACGCGGTGGCGGCGGCGATGCGGCTCCTGCAGGGGTCGTACTCGATCGTGCTGATGCTCGACGAGACGCTGTACGCCTTCCGCGATCCCCTGGGGATCAAGCCTCTCTGTATTGGCAGGACGAAGACCGGCTACATCGTAGCATCTGAGAGTGTGGCGATCGACGCTCTCAACGGGGAGTTTCTCAGGGACGTGCGGCCTGGTGGACTCGTCACGATCATTGCTGACGGGGTCAAGTCCACCCAGATCATGACTTCAGATCGGAGGGCCCACTGCATGTTTGAGTACGTCTACTCTGCCCGGGCCGACTCGGTCATCGACGGAA
>JAQVHG010000242.1 GCA_028696365.1 Methanofollis sp. | reverse complement strand
TCACCCTTGTGTATCGGCTTGTCGGGGGGACCAGGACTGAGATCTGGGAGCAGGTCGGGGCGTCGGTCCCGTCGCTTCTTCTGCTCGGTGTGGCGAGTGTCGTTGCCGCGGCGGCGGTCGGGGGGGTGGTGCGGAAGGCGAGGGGGAAGGGTGATGAAAATAGATAGTATTAGATATTACCCTCTCTATTATCGATCAATGGGAGGGCGAGCATGGTGACAGGTGAAAAGGCGAGAATGGTGGGGTTCAAGTACAGAGGCACGCCCTCCGGAATTCGAGGCACTCAAAAAATTCGCCCTGATGAAATTGATTTTCAGGGAATCGTTCGTGACGCCGACAAAAAAGGGAAAAAGATCTTCAAAGAATCTCGCATGATGAGCATAAAACTGAAATAAAAGGTCTGGTCCGTTTGAGATCTGAGCATTCTTCTTTTTCCAAGTGCAAGTATCCTGAAATCTTTAAGATTTTGTATCATACCAATTATTTTGGGGAAAAAGATGGTCCCTGTTCCTGCATCCTGAAAAAATGTGTCTACAGCAGGGAATGGGACTATGAATACAATGAATATTATTCCCGGACTCTTCGCGGGATCTACACAGCGCTTGGTATGCTGGAGGGCATCGTGGAGAATCCAGAAGAGAAAAATCTCCCTGACGAGATAATACAAAAAATCGTATTGATGGAAGACTCCGGGAAGAAGACGATCAAGGAAATCACTGATCATTTTCCCCTGAAAGAAATTTCAAACTATATCTCTCGAATATCCTTGTATACAAAAGAAGGACGCGAGCCCATTTATCTTGGATTCATCGATCTCTCTCCTTTTGGGGTCAGTGAGGTCTATATCAGACCGCCGTCGTGGATGACCTCTCCTCATTATTATCTCCCTTGTGAGAGGACTTTTTTCCCGGACACTTCCCTGAGGCTCAAGGAAAACAGTGCTGAAACAGTCAGTTGTGTACCGTTCATCAAGGTCCAGGCCGAGGTGGCGGTATGTGCACAGTATGCGGTACGGATGGCACTCATGATCCTCTCTCAGCGACCTCCGACTGTGCCGGAGATCGTCTTTGAAGCGAGCAAAACAGCGTTGAAAGGAGGGATTGACCGGCAGCAGGAAGACGGGTGGTATGATGATGAGATCAAGCAGGCAATTGAGGACAAGGGGTATGGGGTCCATGAACTGGGGCACTGTGAATGTATCAGGTGCAAAGAATGTGGTGCAGAGTTCAGCCTGAACCCCCGTCTCAAAAGTCCGGATCTTGAAAATATTTATGAATATGTGGAATCCGGCATCCCTGTGATTTTAGGGATCAATGATACGAGCGATCTGCCGTGGTGGCCTGATGAAACCCAAGGAGATGCACATGCCATCGTTGCAATAGGGCATACCATTTCTGATGACAATGGGATCGATGGTCTGATCGTACACGATTGAAAGCACATATCCATATCAGGTGCTGTATGAAGTCCTTGACAACGGCACTCGGATAGAAGATGGTATTGATTCTGCAATTATTCCTGTCCCGAGGGAGGTTGTCGTCGAGTACCCTGTTGCAAAGGGGATCTTCAATGAGATCATGGAACACCTTCAGGAGAACGGCATATTGCATGATATTCTGTATCGCCCCATTCTCGTTGATGCGCATCATGCAAAGAAGATGCTTGGCGAAGACGGGAAGAGGGTGGGCATAATGGATTGTACTATCCCGGTAGAGGTGGGGGACGCGTTTTTATCTGCGTACCTGGGCCGATATGTCTGGATGTTTGAGTTGCGCTACAACTCGGGTGATAAGCATTACGAGTATGCCGGGGATATTCTTATCGGAACAAAAGATCCGGTGTGCATGGGGATGCATGTTCCGGAGGTGGGGATATATGCCTGTTATGAAGATGAGCAGGCTGAGGGGTTGACGTTTGGCAGTTATTCTGATGAAGTGGAGGAAGAACACTGATCGTCATGGAGTTTTGCGGGAGGTCATACCTGGGGTCTGTGCTGCATGATACGACCTTCGGTCATCTCTTCGTTGCAATGGGATCGTTCGGAGACAGGCTCAACCCCAATAATAAATCAGCATTCGGGTAGGAGGGGCATGTCGATCATGTGCCCCGTGCCTCAGTCCCCCTGACTATGGAGATATTTCTATGATTGTGTACTCTTGTATGAACGAGATCGAAGAGGCTCTCTCTTCAATTCTGCCTGATGGGCTCTGTAGAATCCCTCACCTCTTCTTGGTGTGGACATGACTTCCCCGCCTTCCCACATCCCTGCGCTGGGGGCTCTGCCCCTGGACCTCCCGCGGAATGAAGAATGAGCCGGGAAGGCACCATCGATGACCATGAAGAGTGTACTGCCATCCCCCGCCTATCTTCGGGTGGGGGGACTGGGGGGTGACCGGCTCTGCTCTGCGAGAACCCAAATAGTTTTTATTTAAGAAAAATGTATTTGATCAACGTGGCACGCGGCATGAGACAGGAGGTACTTCTAGAACACGCCTCGACGATCAGGGACGCACCGATGGAGCACGGGATCGTGCTCGACTATGATGGTGAGGTATGCACCCGGCTCTCTGGCGGGCGGTCGTCCATCGTCTTTGACCACCGCACCCTCACCGCCGCGTGCCATCGCGTCTTCATGCACAACCACCCCCGGGGTGGTGCATTCTCCACAGCGGACATCTGGACGGCCTGCGTCCTATGCATGCGGGGGATGGTGGTTGTGACCCATGATCGCGTCCACTGTCTTGCCCCGCCAGGCGGGCGGGACTTCTTCTGCCGGGACGATTATGCCGACATCGTCCGGTGCTACCGTTTCCGGTGCCTGACCGCCGACCTCTCAACGCGCCTCACGCCGCCCGAAGAGATCTGGACAGCGGTGGCCGTCGACATGGACCTTGGGTATGGTGTGCTCTATTTTGAAAAAGGGTGAAGTCCACTGGACGACGATCATCGTATGGCCTCTCGGTCTGCTTTGTTTCTCGTCATGAAGAATGAGGAAGTTACGAACGGACGCCTCTTCTGGGTGCGAGTCCCTCAGTCCCTCTGGGAGATTATGTTAGCCGAAGATACGGTTTCGCGGGCTCTGTAGAAATCCTCTTGATGAGTCTCTCGCTATGGGGGGGTTGGCCGTCCTCCAAACCCCCTTGCCACACGAGAGGCCGAGGACAGCAGCACTCTTTTCATAGCCGTCTATTCTGCCTTCCTGGCTTCATCGTGTTCACGGGGGTCCGGGGGCAGCGCCCCCGGCACGAAGAAGAGGAAGGCGAAGCCCTGTAGAAATCCTCTTGACAAATCTCTCTGGCGGGGTGCGTGCCGCCCCCCGAACCCCCCCGCCACACGAGAGGTCGAGGACGGCAGCACTCTCGTCACAGTGCTTGTACCAGGAACTGGTGAAGGTTTCTACAGGGTCGAAAACACAGAAAGATACATGCAACCCGACCTGTGTGTTACTAACCAAAAGAGAGAAAAGATGAAAGGCGCACCAGGGCATCTGCCCCTGGCACAGGTCTTAGGCCTTTACTGCTCGTAGGCGATGAGGATCTTGCCGAGTTTCTTCTCTTCTTCCTGGACTGTCTTGACTTCGTCCTCGGAGAGGTCGGCAAATGCTGGGATCTTCTCGTAGGCCACGAGGATGGTCCCAAACTCGTCCTCGAATTTTTTGAGTGTCTTCAGTTTCTCGTCATTGAGATGGGCATAGGCGGTGCATTGCATCTGTCGTCACCACTCCCTTCTCTGTGGCCATAAGATATATATCT
>JAQVHG010000241.1 GCA_028696365.1 Methanofollis sp. | reverse complement strand
CCAACCCTGCAAGGGCGATCTCAACCTTATTCTGCGGGAGCCAGCGGCGGGAAAACGGCATGCCCCGCCGGTCCCTCACTTTTGCGAGGACGCGCTTTGCTGAAGGGAGGCGTACCGGTTTTACTTCAATCTGCTGGTAGATCTCGATCCTGGAGCGGTCGCTCACCTTGCCGCTGCCGGTGGTGGCGAAGGGCTCGATGGCGATTGCCATTCCTTCTTCTAGGACGGCACCCCCGTTGACAGCGATGTTTGGGATGGTGGGGTCGGTGTGGATCGAGTACGGCGCCAGGCCATGGCCGGTGAGGTTGGCCACCGGCTGGAACCCTCGTGACTCGATCTCGGCTTGGATCGCCGCACCGATCTCGCCAGTGGTGACGCCCGGGCGGACCAGGTCGATCGCACGGTCGAGCGCAGCGCGGGTTGCTTCGACCAGGTCGGCGTGCCCACCGAGGTCGACCGAGAGAGCGGTGTCGGCGATCCGGCCGTCGACCGCGACGCCGAGGTCGAGTTTGACAAGGTCGCCTTCCTTAAAGATCCGCTCGTCTCCGGTGGAGGCAGTGTCATGGGCGGCGTCCTCGTTGATCGAAAGGTTGAGTGGGAAGGCGATCTCAGCGCCAGCGTCCAGGATCTTTCCTTCCATCGTCTCGACGACCTCGAGGACCGAGGCCCCGACCGTCACCATCTTCTCGCCATCGTGCAGGATCGTGTGTGCAAGACAACCTGCTTCCAGATATGATTCCATCTCTTCGTCATTCATAGCATTCATAGGACCAGCTCCCGTGTATAGTGCGTGAAGCAGTCAAACCCAGACTGCGTGACCGCACCCATGTCCTCAACCCGTACGCCGCCGATACCAGGGTAGTAGAGGCCAGGCTCGACAGTCACCACATTCCCTGCCTCGAGAGGCCCGCCTGCGGGCGAGAGACTCGGGCCCTCATGGACTTCAAGCCCGACCCCGTGGCCGAGGGAGTGGACAAACCCGCGGGCTCCACTCTCATATCCCTGCTCTTTATAGAGGTCGGCGACAGCGTTGTGGACCGCAGACCCCTCGACCCCGGCGGCGATGAGAGACTCGCCAAGGTCGACGGCCTCACAGGTTACCGCGTGCATCTCAGCGATCTCAGGGGAGGGCTCGCCCTTCACAATCGTCCTGGTCATGTCGGCATGGTAGCCGCTCCTGTCGTGCTGCGGGAAGAGGTCGATGACGATCGGTTCGTCTTCGAGGAGAGCGCTCTCCCCCTGACGGTGTGGCATTGCAGTCTCTTCCCCGCAGGAGACGATGGTGTCCCTCGCGGTGTAGCCGCGCTCCATCAGGTAGGTATGCATCGCGGTCCTGACGCGGTCAGAGGTGAGCGGGGCGTCTTCGAAGTAGAGCACACCTTCCCTCGGGACTGAGCGCCTGATCATCGATATCCCGAGGGCCATCGCCGTCTCGGTCTCTTTCTGGGCTGCCCTAATTGCAGCGAGTTCGAGGGAGGTCTTGACGGCCCGCATTGAATGGACCACGCCGTTCCCGTCTGCGACGACCCCGCCATGTTCCTCAAGGAGTTTGCCGAGCCAGTACGGGAAGCCTCTGGGGACCATGACCTGGCCTTCGGCAAGGGAGGTGATGGTGCGGGCAAGGGCCTGCCACGGGTCCTTCTCCTCCTCCAGGAACTTCAGGAATCCTGACTCTGCCCTCGTTACAGGGACAGCCGAGGACTCGGTAGCCGCACGTTCATACTCCATCTGGGGGACGACGAGCAGCCCGGTCTCCCCTTTTTTCTTCAGGTACAGGAGGGGGTCAGAGACCTGAAACCCTGTCAGATATCTGAAGTCCGCGTCTGCTGATGAGGCATAGACTACATATGCCGAGCAATCAGCGGCAGCAAGCGCATCATCAAGTTTTTCCATGAGATCATCGTGCCGGATGATGTTCCGGCCGTTCTGTGTATATATAGCCGGGAGACCACAAGTACTTTTAGAAGGACGCACAAGTACGATCGATGGAGGAAGCGGACAAACAGGTCTTCAAATTGAAGTTCTGGAAACTCACGGTAATCCTGAACGTCATTATCATCCTGGTCGCCCTTGCGATAGGGCTCTTCTTCAAACTGCCGTCACCCCTCGGGCCTTCCGTCGCTGCGGTCCTGATCCTCATAGACATCCCTCTCATATGGTACTTCAGGAAGCACTACTACCTGACCAAGGCCTGGTTGGACGTCCATGCCGGACCATCGGAGAAGAATGATTGAGCATGCTTGAAAAACTAAAGACAGAGATCGAGTTGCAGGCCAGACACCTTGAGGTGCTCAGGGTGGTCGAGGCCAATCAACCGATCGGGATCATGAAACTTGCCGATATTCTTGACCTCCCCTATCATCGGGTTCGCTATTCGCTGCGGGTCCTCGAGGGGATGGGGTACATCAGGGCCTCGCCATCAGGGGCAGTCGCGACTGAGCGCGCTCTCGAGTACCTCGACAGCCTTGATAGCAATATCGACGAGATGATCGCACTCCTTGAAGGGATGCGCGACTCCCCTTCCCATAATCTTTAATAGGAACGAAAAGATAGGTATTAAGGCGCAAGGTGCGCACTGCCGCCATAACTCAGTTGGTAGAGTGGCTGGCTGTTAACCAGCATGTCACAGGTTCGAGTCCTGTTGGCGGCGTACCTCCTTCTTTTGCGAATGTAACACTGAAAGAGAGTGGATACTCTGTGGTGTGAGTCTGGTGCTAATCCCGCCGTCTCCACGCCTTGACCTGACAGAGTGGTCGTCCTCCACCTCTTCGACGTGCTGATGATGGATTCGTCGTCTTCCCAAGGGTTTGTTCCGTGGGACCCCCAGAAAATGGCTCTGTAACAATCCTTCTCCTGTCTTCTCGCCGGGGGGCTCTGCCCCCCGTCCCTCGGGATCACGATAGGGTCGGGAAGGCAGAATAGATGGCCATGGCCATAAAGAGATTGAGGCTGTCCTCGACATATCGTGTATCGGGGGGTTCGTGGGGCGGCAAGCCCCCCGACAGAGAGATTTATCAAGAGGATTTCTACAAAGCCCCAAGAATATCGGATCTACTCTGTAGAATTCGGTATGAACTTCGGATTCACGCTCGATTTACGGGGGGTTGCAACCCCTCGGTGCGAGATTACAGGAATGATTTCATTATGAGGGCGACACGCTTGATCACCACGCCTTCCCACACGCTTACACCGGAGCGAATGCCGCCCGGGCCCGAGAGATGAAGATGGTTCAGTCCTCCGCATATCGATCGGTCATGAGATGGTTCGGTGTGATAAAATCCTCATTCGGCTTTGTAGAAATCCTCTTGATGGTTCCGAAGAGAGGCGACTGAATACTCTGTCTTTCAGGATCTTTTTTCCAGCCTTCTCATCCCTATCGTCATCCCAGGGATCCGGGGGGTTCTGCCCCCGGCATGAGCCTGAGGGAAGGTGATGGATTCAGGTCACATGGGGGGTTTGGTGATAAAAGGAAGGGTTCTACAGGGGCATTCTTGGAGAGGATTGTGCCGCCTTCGATCAATCATGTGATAGGGTATGATCTTCCGTCCTCGGCAGAGATTTCCATCCAGAGGAGGACTTCACAGCCGATAGTTGAATGATGTTTTGTTCTCCGGCAGAAGGGGGGGATCTCTTAATCCCCCGCTTTCTCCTGCGAGAGCCCGATATAAAGCGTATAGCAGAGAATAAACATCACGAGCATGAACGGAAACGCTGCGGTGATCGCCATCATCTGGAGGGAAGAGAGTCCTCCGGTGACA
>JAQVHG010000240.1 GCA_028696365.1 Methanofollis sp. | reverse complement strand
CGTGGAGTCCGACATGATCTCGACCCTCTCAGAGAATGGAGCAAGGATCCATGAAGTACCCATCTCAGTAAATTACGACGTCCCAAACAAACACAAAAAACACCCGGTCACTCACGGCTTCGAGGTCCTGAACAATATCATCAGAAACATCAGTTTCAAACATCCGGTGATGACTTTCGGGGCCTTTGGCGGGGTGCTCCTCTTCCTTGGGTCGGCGTCCTGGTATGTGGCGGCCACCACACCCCTCCAGACGGCGCCCTTGCCGTTTGGTCAGTCTTTTCTGAGCATGCTCTTCATCACCGGGGGGCTCCTCCTCCTCTCCCTTGGGGTCATCATCAGTTACCTTGCCTATATGTTCAGGGGGAGGGAGAAGAGAGAATGAAAATCAATTTTTTTTTGTAATTCTAACTTTGTAGAAATCCTCTTGATAAATTTCTCTGGCGGGGGGCTGGCCGCCCCCCCGAACTCCCCGCCACACGATAGGTCGTGGACGGCAGCACTCCCATCACAGTTGCCCATGATGCCTTCCCGACCCTATCGTAGTCCCCGGGGTCCGGGGGCAGCGCCCCCAGCTGAAGAGATGGGAAGGTGGGTGACACGCATCCTCCCCACACAAATAGATGAGGGGTTCTACAGAGCCTAATTCCAGGAATCTTGTTATCTGGTCTCTGGGAGGTGCCTTACCAGGCATGACCACGAGTGAATGGAATTCTAGGGGGAACATGTTGGTTCTGATAGGGGTCGCGACCGATCTCTTTGTGCTGAGGGGAGGGAAAGGAATTTTCTCGAACCTACTTATGGGTGAGGTCCGGCGCACGCCTTTATGCCCGAAGGATCCAAGAGGTGAGATGATGGAGTCAGGGACCTCATGGGAGTGTCGGTAAGGGTGAGCGGCCTCCTCCCAGTCGTCGGGCCGGCACCGATCATTCTCGTGCTCGGCAGTTTCCCGAGCGTCGCTTCGCTCCACGCTCAGGAATATTACGGCAACCCCCGCAACGGGTTCTGGCAGGTGATGGAGGCACTCTTTGGGGTGCCGGCTAGGAATTCCTATCCTGAACGACTTGAAGGACTGAAGGCGGCCGGGGCCGCCCTCTGGGACGTCGTCGGGGCGTGCACGCGGGAGGGAAGCAGCGACGCCTCGATCAGAGAGGTAGAGGCAAACGACATCCCGGGTTTCCTCAACCTCCACCAGACGGTCAGGACTGTCGCCCTCAACGGTCGGGCGGCAGAGCACTGGTTGCGGCGTACCCACCCCGCGGTCTGGGAGCGCCAGGGCGTGCGGGTGCTCGCCCTCCCCTCGACCAGTCCGGCACACGCCCGCCTCAGCATCGAGGAGAAGATCGAGGCATGGCGGGGGTGGTGGAGGCGGGCGAGAAGATTTAAAGTTGGTGCAGTCCATCGGTGGCGAGCACCATGCGATGGCCGGGAGTTGCCCTTGCTGGCGGGATCGCCGCACTCTTCCTCATCGTCAGCCTCAGGGTCGTCATGCAGGGCGGGCCTTTGCTCGGGCTCGCCATCCGCCTCGTCGCCCTCAACGGCGTCCTCGCCCTCTCGGTCGCGGCGGCGATGACCCCGTTCCTCGCCGGGATCAGGACGGTCTTCGGCCGCCCATTCCTCACCGTCCACCACCTCTTTGCCGTGGTCGGCCTCGGCGCCGTCTTCCTCCACCCGACACTCGTCACCTTCAGGGTCGGCGACCTCGCGGTCCTCATCCCCTCCTTCGCCTCGTGGACCGTTTTCTGGACTTACGGCGGGAGAATAGCCCTCGTCCTCATCCCGGTCGCCCTGGTAGCTGTCCTCCTCAGGAAACGCTATCCCGCCTCATGGCGGCCGTTTCATATGCTGATGTATGCCACCCTCCTCCTCGTCGTCGTCCACGCAAACCTCATCGGCACCGACCTCAGCGATCCAGTTGTTTGGATCGTGGTGAATGGCGCCTTTGTCGTGGTTATAGGGGCGTTCGTGGTGAAGCGGTGGCGGCGGAGGAAGAAGGGGTAGACAGGATCTTTAGAGTTCCCATTGGTGATGTTCTCTGAGGAAGACATGCCTGATCATCATGCCGTCCTCACTCTCGCGCCTGGGGCTCCATCGAAAACTCTCATCTTTTCAAGTTCCCTTCGGTTGCATTCCCCGAGACTCCCAGGATGACAGACAATAGGAGTGAGAGGTCGGAAGCGACATTTATGGAAGGGCTCTGCCGTCCCCAACCAATCGTGTTGCTGAATGTGAGTGGAGCGAACATGAGAACAGAGGGAATCGAAGATTACCAGTGACAGGAAGATCTCTGATCTTCGAGGAATTGGAGGGTGAAACCCTCGGTGTGAAATAGCGGTGAAGATTCTACGATGAGATGCGGCCATTCTGATCGGCATGCCTTTTTCCTCGCCGTCGCCCCAGTAATAAATTAATGAGGGGTTTCCCTGAGCCGAAAATCGAAGATTCTTGGTGAAGAAAAATCTTTGATTTTCTGTGCACGAGAAATTGAAAATATTCTTGATGAAGTTATCCCAAAACTCTCCAACTCTTCCCTTCCCAGAAGATAACAGTAGAGATGGTCGGGCGACCCTCCCCTCTTCGTTGCGATCCATAAATTCATGCCTTCCCATACCACCGTGCCGGGGGCGCTGCCCCCGGATCCCCAGGATGAAGATAGGGTCGGGAAGGCATATTCAAAATCTATGAAGAGGGATTGTCGTCCACGACCTATCGTGCCGCGGGGGGTCCGGGGGGCAGTAAGCCCCCCGGTCGAGGAGAAAGTTGAGAATTTCTGGAAGGAAGCACTTCAACTCGAGGAGATCTTCAATCCTAGAGAGTTTTGGGATATGCTCGATAGGAAGATATTTGATCATCTCATACTCACTTCGTTCGCACCCCATGTCAGGGAGAAAAGGCCAGGGGGAACGGTAGTTTCCTCTTCAGGTACATCAATGATGCCTTTCCATCTTCATCCTGAGGCCAGGTGGAAACGAGCGTCAGCGAGTTGAGAAGACTCACAGGTCTTTGACAGAACTCCAGGTGCGAGCGTGATTCTCCCGCCTTCTCCCATGCCCTCAACAGGGGCTCAACAAAGATCAGAAATCTTCTCATCTTCGCTCCTGCTTGCATCTCGAAAATTTTCTCGGACTTGTTCTCACTTGTTTCCCCAGAACCCTGGGATGACGATGAAGTCGGGGCGGCACGCCTCTCGGCGAAGAGACCATCAAGAGGATTCCTACAGAGCCAGATATTTTCATGCTCCCTCCGGTCGCAGCCACCTGACACTAGGCTGAAGATGGGAAGGGGGGGCTGCAAATAGATCCCGACACCAGGATGCGATCCCCTACCTGTCTTCGCGCGGGGATTTGAGGAACGGCACGCACCCCACGATATAATAGGATCGAAGATCGCACAATCCTCTCCAAGGATGTTGATTCTGCCCCCGGCGCGACTTATGTGGGAAGGCAATCCAGTCATGTTCACACCAGGAATTGACGAGGATCTCTACAGAATCAAACCCCTTGAGTTCTCCATAACCAAAAATAAATCCCAGAGATAATCTCTCTATTTTTTCTGTCTCGGCATCCTTCGCCATGGCCGAGCAAACTAAAAATACCCCTAAGACCACCCCACCACTGATCGCCATGGCCGACAAGAAGACACTGGTGGAGGTGAGCGACCGCACCTGGGAGGGGCAGGTCGAGCGGGGGAAGAGGCCTGTCGTGGTTATGTTTTACAGTGAGACCTGTCCTTTCTGCAAACAGATCGAACCGTTCTTCAGGCAGGTTGCCGGG
>JAQVHG010000239.1 GCA_028696365.1 Methanofollis sp. | reverse complement strand
TAGCGTGATCGACCAAGAACCTCGTTGATAATGTCCATTATATCCATTCTTCATCTCCCTGGCCCTCTCGTGAGGGTGTCAAGCCAGAGACCATCTGACAAATGTGGGTAAAACATGAAAAGAAGAGAGATCATTCTCCCCGACCCACTTCATCAGCGACTTCCACCAAAGAGGGTATGTGCAAGTCTGTCGACAAAGTCCTGTTTTCTTTCCTCTGTCTCCTCCTCGTATGCTACACCTGCGATATCCGCAGCAATCCTCCGAAATGCCCGTGATGCCTCTGATGATGGATATTTTAATACAATAGGGGTCTTATATGCTGCAGATCTCCTGACATTGGGGTCTTCAGGGATCATATCGACGACCCGTACACCCAGGACATCTTCGACAGAATGTCTTCTGATCTCAGTGTTCTCCATCCCTGACCTATTGATGATAGCGCCATAGACCGTTCCCCCTACCATCTCAGTGAGGATCTTTGTCTTCAATGCATCAGCCATCGAGGATAGTTCTGGATTGACGACAAGGATGACTTCATCTGATATCGCGAGGGCGACAACCCCGTCCTTGCTGATGCCGGCGGCAGCATCGACAAGAAGATAGTCACAGCGATCTACCAGCGACCGCATTACATCACGTAGACGGTCGGGATCGGCGTTCTGAAAACCTTGTAGAGAGATCCCGCTCGGCACCACTTTGACACCGTTCGGTCCTTCATAGATTGCATCATCGACCTTTGCCTGACCAGCAAGAACCTCGTGGAGGGTAACCGGAGCTTCCTCGAGCCCAAGTACAAGTCCCAGGTTCGCCATCCCGATGTCAGCATCAAGGATGTAGGTCTCTTTGCCCAGCCTGGCGAGGGAAGCACCGAGGTTCACGGTGACCGTTGTCTTCCCGGTTCCCCCTTTCCCGGATGCGATCGTGAATGCCCTGATCAATACGACACCTTCTACTCCAATGATTGTGGAAGATGCTACTTAAGTGTTACGATTTTATGAAGCGGCTATAAAGACGTTTAAACAATCATTTAGCAATCCACTACAGATAAAAAAGAAAGAATCCCTTATATTGATTTATTTTTCTTTCCTGCAATGAGATGTCCCATATTCATCTCTTTCAGGAGCATAGAGGCATCTTTCTGAAAATCTTCCTCCAGGTGCCTGAGTTCCTCAACTGCAGCAGGGTTTAAGATCTGTTTTTTCTTGTCGGTCGACGAAATAGGTGCGCGTTGATCTGGTCTCTGAACCGTCTCAGTCTTCTCAACCGTACGCACTGTCCGCACCCTGGCTGTAGGAGTTCTCCCTCTCACCCGTACCGGCCTGACCGTCGTACTCGCCTGCCTGTTTGCAACGGCGGCCTCAGTTTTCCAGGGGGCATTTGAAGGGAGAACTGCGTCCACTTCTGAGACAAAGCATGGAAAAAACGTCCCCGTTACCATCTGTTTGCCTGCACGTATTTTCCGGAGAGCAGACGCACCAGAAAGACCGCCATACTCGGCACAGACTGGTTTCCCCCCCCTGAACAGGAGCGTACCCTGTGATGACCCGGCAGAGAAGACCAATGTCCCTGTAAACGATTGTCTCTGACATATGGCAACAATCTCGCCGAGGGGAAGGAGACGAGTGCCCACAGACCTCCCCACAGGTGGAAGGTGCGTACCTATCCCCTCCAACTGAGACTCTTGAGGGCGATCCTGACCAGGCCCAGGTTTGCATTCGCTTTTGTTAAGACACAAACCGAGAGATCCCCCACAGGAGCGATGATCAACTTTCCACCCGGGGTCTCAAGGATGATCTGGTCGAGCGCACCCATCTCCATATCATCTGCAATCCTTGAACTTGCCCTAAGAAGATCCTCAGAGATCGCAGCCACGCGTTCAAAATCAGCCGCACCGACCGAGTGAACGGCAAACCCCTCATAAAACGCAGAGACTGACACCACCCCTGGTTGAGCGAGGACGAGATTGAGAGCCTCTCCATCAAGTTCAGGGAGTGCAGTCTGGGAAGGATGTTCTTCCCCACGATCAGATTCAGTAATCTCTTCTCCACCAATGGCACATCCGATCCCCTCATGATCGGATTCAGCAGCCTCCTCTTCACCAATTGCATACTCCTCTTCTTCACACCATGCCAGAGCCAGAGCATATTCCTCGGGGCTGTATCGGCTGAGTTCAGAGGCGAGCGATGGCTCGGTAAAAAGGTACTCCAGGGCTGCACCCCCTCTCAGATCCCTGTCGTGATCTCGATACCCGGCCGCCACCGCATTCCCCTCGTCAGAGAGGATGAAACCTTCACCATCCCCAGAACGGAGGCGCACGACCGCCTGGAACGCACTGGTGAAGGGGAGCACCTCCTCCAGCGGGGCCGTCATGCTGCCAAAGTTCTGTCCATCAGGGAGTGTCATAACTCACAGTGCTGCAGTGATCCGATCTCTGTTCTTCTTCAGTTCATACCTGATCCTGCCGATATTGGCGCCATCGTTTGCGACGATCGCGATCAACTCATCCTCTGAAAGAGGTGAGAGGAGGATCGGACCGTTCTGTAACTCCACAAGCATCTGGTTCAACTCACCCTTACCAAGTTCAGCCCCCATCGCCTCAGAGGTACCCATCCCAGTCGAGGCCATGGCACCCAGGGCGTCGGTGTCGATCTCGCCGGAGATCGCATCCTCGATCACAAACCCGTCTCTGCCGATGACGACTGCTGCGGTTACACCATCCAGTCTTAGAAATTCCATCAGAATCTGTTTAAGGATTTCCATAATTCAGTTCACCTCAGTGACGTCGAGCACCTCACACCTGTTGCCCGTCCGCCTGACCACCTCGATTCGCATCGGCATCCTGCCGATGGCGTGAGTTGCACATGAGATGCATGGATCATAGGCACGGATGACCATTTCGATCTTGTTCGATCCCTCTTCAGTGAGTTCTCCCCCTTTTATGACCTTCCGGGCAACATCTTCGACGCCACGGTCCATGGCATAGTTGTTCTGACAGGTGGCCACAATCAGATTGCATTTCTCGATCATGCCCTCGTCGTCGACTGAATAGTCGTGAATAAGAGTGCCGCGCGGGGCCTCGATGATCCCGACGCCACGGTTGGCAGCGATGCCGGTGACCGGCGTCCTGACCTCGGTCCCGGTGATGCCAGGGTCTTCGAGAAGAGCGACCGCCCGTTCACAGGCAGAGAGGAACTCAATATACCTCGCAATATGGTAGGCCAGCGGTGCCTGGACCACCCGGCCAAAGGTTCCTCTGTACTCCGCAAGGGCAGCATCGGCCTCAGGCGTCCCCATCGATTCGGCGACATTCAGTCTGGCCAGTGGGCCGACCCGGTAGGCACCACCGCCAGCAAGACGGCAGAACTTGAGATACGACCAGTCCTCTGAGTACTCCTCAATATGGTCCAGGTAATCGGCACCAGTAAAGGACCCAGTCTCCTGGCCGTCAGGACCGAGTATCTTCACCTCCCCACCGCTGACCGCATGGACGCCGTCACGTGTCATGCCCATAAACGAGGTCTCCACCTCACCAAAGGAGGTGTCGATCTTGTCCATCAGGCCGCGGGCGGTCTCCCATCCTTCCCTGGCGATCGCAAGTCCGTCCTGTGCCGAGGCAAGGAGGGTCTGGCGACGTTCGTCAGAGAGCGGGATTGACATCCCGCCAGGGATGGCATTGCTCGGATGGATCGGTTTGCCGCCGACGGCCTCGGTGATCCGCTGCCCCAGTTTTCTCACTTCGATCGCCTTTTTTGCGATCTCAGGCGAGTGCCTAGCCAGG
>JAQVHG010000238.1 GCA_028696365.1 Methanofollis sp. | reverse complement strand
GGAAGCGGGCAGCAGAGATGGCGCGTCCGACCCTTGAAAAGCTCCTTGCGACTGCAGATCTCTGTTTCATCACTGCAGGAATGGGCGGCGGCACTGGGACCGGAGTGGCCCCGGTCGTTGCGCAGATCGCAAAAGAGCAGGGCGCAATCGTTGTTGGGATGGTCAGTTACCCCTTCCAGGTCGAGAAGGCCAGGCTGCTGCGTGCTGAGGAGGGGCTCCAGCAGCTCTCCAACAGCGCCGACTCGGTCATTGTCTTGGACAACAACCGGCTCATCAACTATGTCCCCAACCTGCCTCTAGGCCAGGCCTTCTCGGTGATGGATCAACTCATCGCTGAGACGGTGAAGGGGATCTCAGAGACGATCACCCAGCCCTCTCTCATCAATATCGACTATGCCGATGTGCGGGCGATCATGAGCAAGGGCGGTGTCGCCTGTATGCTCGTTGGCGAGAGCAAACAGCAGAACAAGGCGGAGAGTGTCGTCCACGAATGTCTCTCTCACCCACTCCTCGACATCGACTACCGGGGTGCCACGGGCAGTCTTATCCACATCACCGGCGGGAGTGATCTCACGCTCCAGGACGCTGAAGAGATCGCGAGTTCTCTCACCTATGAACTTGACCCCCATGCCGATGTCATCTGGGGTGCACGGGTGAACAACGACTTCGAAGGGAAGGTTAGAGTCATGGCCATCATGACCGGCGTTAAGAGTGCCCAGATCCTTGGCGGCACTCCTGTAGGACTTCAGTCCTCTCACGCTGCCTCGACTCCGCGCGCGGCGAGGCACCAGTCATCCCCAAGCCGGAACTATGCCCAGGACAAGACGAGCGGGCATCTGATCGACTTCCTCTGATCAGCGTGTCCTGACTTCATCTCTTTTTTTGTGCCAGTCGATTCGCATACGATTCGAGCATCTCTCCATTATGGCCACATCAGTTATGAATTAGTTTGGCTAGGTGTGGTGCTGCCTTTTGACTCTGAGGCCATCCCAAAACTCTCAGGCCTTCATCCTCACCGATTGAGAGCGACGGATGACAATGAAGGGATCCCAGTTTTTTCATTGCGCACCCATGCATTCGTCGCCTCCCCACTCGCCCCCCCCCACGCTGGGGGCTCTGCCCCCGGACCCCCGGGAGCACGATGAAGCCAGGAAGGCAGAATAGATGAACATGAAAAGGGTGCTTCTGTTCTCGACCAATCTCGTGTCGTGTGGCGTGGGGTTCGGAGGGCGGCACGCCCTTCTCGCAGAGATGGTTGTCCAGGGGCTTCTACATCGCCCTTTTTTTCAGGCTCTAAAGAATTCTTCTGGGAGGATGTCTCTGTGTGGGGCCGGTGCTCGAAGATCAAAGATCCGCTGAAGATTGGAGGTCTTCCTGTCAGGAATGTTTTCAATTTCTGGCTGTGTAGAAATCTTGACTTTTTTGGTTTGAGTATGATTCAACCGCCTTCCCCCATGCTCACGCTGGGGGCTCTGCCCCTAGACCTCCGAGACGAAGATTGGGCTGGGAAGGCACAATCAATGTTTATGGAGAGGGTGATGGCGTCCGCCACCCTGGCCCTAAAGATGTGGGAACACGGTTGGCGCACGCTGGTAGGTAAGGGTTTCTCCACAGCAAAAAATAACTTTGAGAGAGACCGCTCAGGCGGTATTTTTCTGTGCGGCCTCTGCCTTCAATTTCGCCTCAAGCCGGTCGAGGTGTTTTCTGATCTCCTCGATCTCCTGGAGGGCGGTCGTGCTCTCTTGGACGCCGTCATCATCCGCGGTGATCCCAATGCCCCGCCACTGGGTGAGGACGTCGTCGAGAGTGGGGCCGACATAGGTCTCACCGCCGTGTGCCTCAACCAGCCCGATCTCCATCACTTCGCCGGTCTGGGAGACGACCGGGATGATCCAGACTTCCTGGTCGTCGATGACATACATGATCGGCTGGACGACCTCAAGCCCAGTGGCCATTGCAACCTTCTGGTGCTGCTGGACGTTGGCCGCCGCGCCGAAGTCGTTGTAGTAGCCAGGAGCGTTGTAGAAGGTGAACTTCCCGTCCTGGACGTCGCCAAGGACATACCCGACCATCGAAGAGTCCTTGCCGGGTGTGGTGATCGCGCTGAACCAGTACTGGTTCCCGTCGGTACCCTGGACAAGGTAGACGTCGGGTTCACCTGCCGAGAGGATTGCTCCCGCCTCACCATGCTCGATGAAGACGCTGCCAGTCGGGTACTTCAGGTCGCGCTGTCCCCACCAGGAGTTGATCCACCCATCCGAGTAGGTGCCCCACCAGCCTAAGTACGTCTCAGTGAGGGCCTCGTCGAAGACCCGCTGGATCCAGGCAGGCTGTTTCCCGATCTCGTAGAACTCGTTTTTGCCAGTGACCGGGTCGGTGACGGCTAGGCCCCGTGGGGTCTCTCCGATGAGGCCGTACAGCCCCGGCTGTGAGAGGAGAGCGACCCACTTTGGATCGCCCTGCTCGTCGAGCTGGAAGACTGGTTCATGGATGATGTAGGTGGGGTAGTCCTCCCAGATGTGCCTGATCAGGTTGTTTTCCAGGATGGCGTTCGGGGTGTAGCGCATCGGGAGCCCAGCAACCAACTTTGGTTCGGCCTTCGGCTCCTCGGCTGAGACGGCGATATAACCGTCAGTCCCCTCGCCGGCATAGATGAGGGCCTTGTCAACTGAGTTGTAGTCCAGAGGGACCAGCCAGGTCAGTTCTCCATCGATGAACTGGATGTCAGGCTTGAATACGCCGACTTTATATCCCAGGTTCCCCACGACCTTGTCGGCCCGCCAGAGAGCAGTCTTGGTCGAGGTCAGACTGATGTGGTCGGTGTCGATGAGGTCGGTGGTGTCGTCGGTCGTCTCGACCTGTGGGATCTCAGCGAGGCTCTTGGCCCCGATGATATACGCACCTGAGGCGATGAGCGGGACTGCAACGAGGGCCACGACGAGGGCGGCACCGGCGATGACTCCCATCTTCTCGTTATGATGGACAAATGAGGAGGCGAACGCGCTCATCCCAAGTGATAGCCCAAGATACACCAAGATCTCAAGGGGGATCAGTGCTGGCATTGTGAAATACAGGAGAACTCCTGAGATCACAGCACCGAGGGCGATGAATCCTGGATGATTGAGTGTGAGTGTCCTGTCTTCTATGCGGACAGCCCAGAGGGCCGTCATAATGAGCCAGAAGAGGATGAGTAGTATACTCATGGTCGTTGATCCATTCACTGTAGGTGTCAAGGATACTTTACATTTTGTGTGGGGGGATGGTGAGTGTGATTTGTTTGATACGGTGATCCTGATCCCAAAGACCGGGGAAATTAGCCCATAGTGGTCGAATTATGAGAAATTAATGTTGAAAAATGACCTGATATAGCCATAGATATTATCTCGATAAATCTGGCTTCTTTACAGGATCAAGGAGGATCGCATGTGACATATTCGGGCCTTCAAGGGGCTGTCCAGGCAGAGAGGATGAATGAGTGTAGGCAGAACTGTTCCCTCGCAAGGGTGAAGCCATAGAATTGACGGAGATTACTACGAAAAAATGTTTGATCGTGTGACTATACGAGAAATTTGATCAATATTTGAGTTTAAAAGTGTAAATTAGACATCTATTGGTCTCTGTATATCCCTTCGCCAATTATGGATGAGATCATCCCAAAATTCTCCGGCCCTCATCCTCACTGATGAAGCGTGATGGATGACAATGAAGAGGTCCCAGCTTTTTCATCGCGCACCCATGCATTCGTCGCCTTCTCCCTCGCCCCCGGATCCCCGGGATGGCGATGAGGACG
>JAQVHG010000237.1 GCA_028696365.1 Methanofollis sp. | reverse complement strand
GAAGGCGTTTTCGACCGTCAGGCTCACCTGGTGGGTGCCGTTGGTCGTGAAGGTATGGGAGGGATGGACAAACTCGACCGCGGGAGTGTTGTCCCCGAAGTCCCAGTGATAGAGACGGGGGTTGACGCCAGAGCAGGTTTCGGTGAACTGCACTTCGAGCGGGGTGCTGCCCCCGGTGGGTGCGAAGATGAAGTCCGCGGTCGGGAGGCAGGTGTGGAGCGGGAGAGAGTCGGTGCAGCCGTTGCCGAGGTCGTAGCCCTCGTCGCAGATCCCGTCACCGTTGAGATCTTCGTGGGTCTCTGAGAACCCGGTGCCCTCTGGTGTCAGCCAGAGGTTGCCGCCAAGGAAGGGGCCGCCGCGGATGTTTTTCCCGAAGGTCTTTGTGGTGTTCCAGCGGGTGCCGGTCAGTTCTGAGGTATCTGGGATATAGACATTCCAGGTATTGTTGAAGAGGTTGTTCGCGATGAGAGAGTTCGTCGCGGAATAACAGGGGTAAACAGACAGTCCACAACTGGTGAGCCCGGTGAAGGTGCTGTTGGTGAGCGTGATATTCTCGACATTGGTGAGGGAAATACCGGACGTCCCGTCCTTCACCGTGACGTTTTCGACGATGACGGAATCCGCCTTCTCCAGGCTGACTCCATAGTAGTTATTCTCCAGAAGAGTGTTGTCTCTCAGGATTGTCGTCTGCCCCTCGCACCCAGAGACTTTCAAACCGCCATTATTGCCCGAACAGGTGTTTGAGATTACCACAGAGCCCTGGCATCCAGACTGAAGTTGAATGCCTCTTTCCTTGCAGTCCTGGACAGTGTTCCCTGAGATGAAACAACCAGGGCAACTTGAATAGAGAATAATCCCGAAACCCCCACATCCGGTCATCTGGTTGTCCAGGATCCGGGACTGGCCCGCGGAATATAGGTAGATGCCGTTGCCGGTGAGAGTGCCGCCCAGCGTGCACCCCTCCACGGTGCAGTTTGGTGCAGAGGTGATACGGATCCCATCACCGCCGTCCCATATGGTGCACCCCCGCACCACGGCGTCGGCGGCATTGACCGTGATGACCGTGGAACCGACGACCCCATTCACGGTGAGGTTCTCGACGGTCGCACCGTCGGCGGTGATCTCGATCTCGCCATTGAGGGCCGCACCCTCGCTCCCCCTGAGAGTGAGACATTTGTCCACGGTCACGTCCTCGTTATAGGTGCCGGACGGGACGAGTACGACGTCGCCCTCGGAGGCGGCGTTCACCGCCCCCTGGATGGTGTACGGTACGACATCGAGCGTGCGGCTCGTGGTGTTTGTGCCGAACTCGTTCTCCACCGTCAGGGTCGCCTGGTAGGTGCCCACGACATCGTAGGTGCGGGTGACGTTCTGGGCGGTCTCTGTCTCGTCGCCGAAATCCCACGACCACGAAGTGGGAGCGCCCACAGAAGTGTCGTTGAAGGAGATCGGCATGCCGACCATGAAAGTCGGGGAGGTGACGCTGAAGTTTGCCGACGGCCCCCCGTTCTGGAGCGGGAGGGAGTCGGTGCCGACGACGTCCCCGTTATCATCGGTGATCGCATAGCCTTCATCGCAGATCCCGTCGCCGTCGAAATCGGCATGGGTCTCTGAGAACCCTGTGCCCGCAGGCGTCAGCCAGAGGTTGCCGCCGAGGAAGGGACCACCTCGGATGTTCGTGCCTTCGGTCTTTGTGGTGTTCCAGCGGATGTTGGAGAGATCGGCGCTGGAAGAGAGATAGAAGTTCTCGCTGTTGTTGAAGAGATTGTTTGCGATGAGCGAGTGCGGCGCGGAAGAGCCAATGGGAACATACAGCCCATATCTGGTGAACCCGGTGAAGGCGCTGTTGGTGATGGTGATATTCTCGACATCGATGAGGGAAACACCGTAGTTCCCGTCCTTTGCCGTGATATTCTCGACGATGACGGAGTCTCCGCTCTGCAGGGTGACTGCAAAGTTTCGGTCTTCAATGATGGTGTTGTCTCTCACGACAGTGGTCGTGCCGGCGCACCCGGTGACCGTGATACCATTGTTATTGTGAGAACAGGTGTTGGACTCAACCACAGCACCCTGGCACCCGGACTGGAGTTGAATGCCTGAACTATCACAATTCTGGACAGAGTTTCCTGAGATGATGCAGTCCGGGCAATCCCGTAGTACAATCCCGAAACATCCACACCCGGTCACCTGGTTGTCCAGGATCCTGGACTGGCCCATGGAGTAGTAGAGAGAGATGCCGTCGGTGGCGCCACTTACGCTACATCTCTCCACGGTGCAATTCTCCGCAGAATAGAGATCTATCCCTTTTTGCCCTCCAGAGATGGTGCATTCACGTACGACGGCATCGTCGGCATTGACTGTGATGGTCGAGAAACCTGCGACCCCATTCACAGCGAGGTGCTCGACGGTCGCACCGGTCGCGGTATTTGTGAGGGAGATTTTGCCGTTCACCACAGCACCCTCGCTCCCCCTGAGGGTGATGTTCTTGTCCACGGTCACGTCCTCGTCATAGGTGCCGGCCGGGACGAGGACGATATCTCCGGGGGCGGCGTCCACCGCACCTTGAATGGAGAAGGGCTCGACGGTGACGGTGCGGGTCGTGGTGTTCGTGCCAAAGGCGTTGGCGACGGTGAGGTTCGCCAGGTAGGTGCCCTCCCTATCATAGGTGCGGGTGACGTTCCTGGTGGTCAGCGTCTCGTCGCCGAACGTCCATGACCACGAGGTGGGGTCGCCCACCGAGGTGTCGTTGAAGGAGACCGGCATGCCGGCCATGAAAACCGGAGAGGCGACGGTGAAGTTTGCCGACGGGCCGCCGTTCTGGAGCGGGAGATTATCGGTGCCGACGACCGTACCATATCCATCCGTGATCGCATAGCCTTCGTCGCAGATCCCGTCGAGGTCGAAGTCGGCGTGGGTCTCTGAGAACCCGGTGCCCGCAGGCGTCAACCAGAGATTACCACCGAGGAAAGAACCGCCGCCGATGTTTTCACCGGCGGTCTTTGTGGTGTTCCAGCGGGTGCCGGTCATGGTGGTGCTGACCCTGACCTTGATGTTTTTCGTGTTGTTGAAGAGGTTGTTTGCGATGAGGGAGTCTGTTGTAGTACTCTCGACAGAAAGTCCGGTACCAGTTCCGGTGATGGTGCTGTTGGCGAGCGTGATATTATCGACAGAGGAGAGCTCGACACCATATCCCCCGCCCCTCACCGTGACATTCTCAACAATGAGAGAGTCCGTACCCGACGACAGGGAGACTCCCTTGTCTCTGGCTCCAACGATGGTGTTGTCCCTCAGGACGGTGGTCTTGCCGGTGCAACCCATGACCACGATACCATAGGGGTTGTTGGAGAGGATGTTGGCGACGACAACAGAGCCCTGGCACCCGCTCTGGAGTTGAATGCCCGCACTATCGCAGTCCTGGACGGAGTTCCCCGAGATGATGCAGTCCGGGCTATTGCCCATGAATCCGATCCCGAACCCCCCGCTCCCGTTCACCGTGTTGTCCAGGATCCGGCACTTGCCTGACCCGGAGAGGGCGATGCCAATGAATGTGATAGTGTCGTCCAGTGTGCACTCCTCCACGGTGCAGTTCGTCGCGGATTCGATAGAGATCCCGGTTTCACCGCCGGAGACCGTGCACCCCCGTACCACGACGTCGGCGGCCCAGTTGACTTCGATGGCCGCGGAACCTGCAGCCCCGTTCACGGCGAGGCCCTCGACGGTCGCCCCGTCGGCACCGGTGGAGATCGTGATCCCGCCATTCACCGTCGCGCCCGCGTCTCCCCTGAGGGTGAGGGGCTTAGAC
>JAQVHG010000236.1 GCA_028696365.1 Methanofollis sp. | reverse complement strand
CGGTCGGGTGGGGCAGTTACCTCTTCGCCCTCATCGTGCTCTGGGCAGTGGGTATGGCGATCGGCCTGGGGTTCGCCGCCGTCACGATGATCCCGTTCATCGGCTGGATCATCGCGATCCTCCTCTATCCGTTGATCGGGGTCTTTGGAGCGAGGTATATGGCCCTCGTCTACGACAGCGCCCCGGCGCCGGCGTGAACCTTTTTTTCTTTTTTTAGCTTTGCAGAAATCATCTAGATGTTTTTGTCTGCTTGGGGGCAGCGCCTCCAGCGAAAGTCTATGGGAAAGGAGGTGAGGTACGCTCGCACCAAGAACTGGAGAGGGATTCTCCAAGGCCAAAAATTCGACGTTCCCGGAGGAGAACGTCTCTGCCGATCCCGCATCAAAGAATAGATCAGAACGCCCCCATCCCGTACACAAACACCGCCGAGACCGCCATCAGGACGAGCACGAGCACACCCAGGAGAACGAGGCCGACAAAGAGGATCATGGAGAGGACGCTGGTCTCCCTGAACGGGACCTCCCCGGCATTCATCTTCTCTGCGGTCCGATAGCCGTCATAGATCCCGTAGAGATAGACGACCAGCCCAGGGATGAGAAGGAGGGTGCCGACTGCGGCCCCAAGCAGGACCAGCGCCCCTTTCCAGGTCTCGCCATTGTACACCTGCCCGAGTCCAGGGCAGGAGATGGCACAGATGAGGGCGATCGCGACGTTCTTCTCTTTTGTGCGCGTGAGGAGCGCCCCACAGTTCGGGCAGACGGCGCCGTCCCTCTCTTTGAGCGGCGTGCCGCAGTTTGGGCAGTAGT
The DNA here is from genome assembly GCA_028696365.1 of Methanofollis sp. GTDB lineage: Archaea > Halobacteriota > Methanomicrobia > Methanomicrobiales > Methanofollaceae > Methanofollis. Next base: position 3,020 of record JAQVHG010000236.1, on the reverse strand, counting down.
TGGGCATTAATGTCTCAAGAGGGTCGGTTTCTGGAGATTTATGGGTGCTGATTCTGCCCTGGATATATTATCAAAAGTAGAGCAAGCAGGGGGCAGGGCAGTCAAAATAGATGGCACTCGTTGGACCACTGCTCTGCTGTTCACACCTCTCGCCACAGGGGGAACGAGCAAGAACGAGAAGGAAAGGACCTTTAGGTCTTTGAGTCCTGAGTGAGGGATCTGCCATGACAGACCTCCTGACCCACGTTGATTCTCAGATCCCTTCCGCCCTCTCACCCAAAACAGCAGAGCGTGGCATCATCTATCAGCATCACAAAGGAATCGTCGGTAACACCAATCTCACGACCATGATATTCTGACACCCCCTCAAACATCTGACTGCGCACAACCATTCCTTGAAGCGTGATCAAGTTGACCTGAAAATGATACGAATCCCCCGCATACCAGAGATATGCATTCTGACTCTGTAGCCATTGTGCCTTATTCAAGACCGAATGTGGTGGACACCCTGCCCTCCAGAGCACCGTGCCTTCCCTCGATACATATGCGACCTCATCTTTCACAAGGAGAAGGAACCCTTCACCATCAGGAACGATCTCTCTGACATTCTTCTTTGTCTTCAATTTCCAAACCGTCTCACCATCAGGAGAGAGCATCCTGAGATTTTTGTTTCCCACACGCAAAAGGAGGTTTCCAGACCTGGGAATCGCGAGGACTTCATATATCGCGGCATTCACCTTCAGTTCAAAGACCGTCTTCTGGCTTGTGACCTCGTACATTTTCTTCCCAGTCCTTCGTAACCAAAAACTTCCTCTTGTCGCTCGGCCAATACCGGCACCATAATCCTCTCCCTGAGACATGTCCCCAGTCTCCACACTGCTCTGAAGGATCCATTCTCCAGGACAGACACGTGTGAGAACAGTGCGTGTTCTATTATAATCGGTGAGAATCCCAGAGTCCACCCCCTCAAACTCGATCGAGAGCGGGTTTGCCGGTGTGGCAAACCGTGCATATTCGTGACCTTCAGAGTTGAGTATAATCAGGCCTGCAGGATCGTACGCGAGCCCTTTTCCCCATACCCCGACAAAAACTGCATCTCCCTCTGGCGATATGGTAAGACAGGTTAAATCAGATAAGTAGGACTTTGACCAGATCGTATTTAATGAAAAATCATAACAAAGAATCTCGTGCCAGTATGCGAAATGATTCTCTAAAGATGCCTCTTGTTGTGTTTTTTCCTGATCAGTAAGATCAAATTTTGATCGACCGACATAGATCCGTCTATTTGTCTTATCCACTGCGAAATGATCAAATGGTCTCTTTCCTGGGTTGACAAGACGCCATACTTCCTTGAAAGGTTTGTTCGCCCTGATCGGTGAAGGAGACGAATCATTAGAGAGGTCAGAGACGTGGGTTGCATTCTCAGCCAGTTTCAGTTCATAACGCTGCCACCCCTGGCCCTTCGGAGTAGCCCAGAGATACCCATCATCATAAAAAAACAATCTCTCCTGATACTTGAACACCCGCATATTCCGGTTTCCTTCAGGACCTTCGATAACCTCACTGGTATGCCGGTCAAGTTCATACCGTCTCTTATTCTCGCAGATCACCAGGTAGCGCCCGGTGTCCGGGATTGGTGTCACTGATACTGCGTGTGCGGGCATCTTTACAGAGGAAGAGACCTCGCCGTCCAGGTCGATCCAGAAGAGGGCGCCTGACCATAAGGATATCACCACATAATCTTTGATCAGAGTTATGAACCCCCCACGCTCATTGAAGAGATGAGTCCAGAGGAGCGTGCCCGCAGTGTCCCAGGCGGTAAGTCTCCCCTCAACTTCGAGAACAAACAAAGTCTCAGTCTGTGGGTCGTACGTATACCCAGCACAGGGGCTATTTATTGTCGCACTCTCTATTCCAAAATTGAATCCCTCTACGATGTCGGTGGCAAGAGTGTGGATGATTTCTTCTTTTGTCTTTGGATCTTTTGGTCGAAGTGCCTCTCTTCTGGATTTTTTCTCTTTGATGTCAGTCTCTCGTAAATCTGAGAGTGCAATCCTTGTAAGAAGGGTTCCATCAGGCGAGAGATGATAGAACTTGTCCATGGTAGACACGATAATATCTGAACTCTTCTCAGTGGTGAAGAGAGAGTAAGGAGTCGCCTTTATTATGCGGTCAAATTGGACGAATTCTTCAGTACATTGAAGCCCCCAGAGATACTCGCCACGGAATGAGAAGCAATAGAGTTCACCCGGTCCGTCGGCGGTCTCTCTTGTCCCAACAAACCATCTACTCTCATTCATCGCTGTTCGGAATGGGTGCCAGGCAAATTGGTAGAGGTGAAGTATCCCTGATCGGTAATCGAGGTAGCCGACGGTATTCTCTGACCGTAATAGTGCGCCGCGGCGATTCGCTTCAATCACATTCGCACAATTAAATATTGATTCTTTTAGACTGAATTGCGTTCCACGGTTCTGGCAAAGGCAATTGAGAGAGTTGCTCGCACAGAGGGTGAAATTTTGATCTGTGGATGAGATCAGTTTGGCTTTCTTTTTTGATTTAAATGTAAAGCCAGGGAGTGTATCATTGACTTTGCCAGAGGTGAAGATATCTTCCAGGGAGAGTGGGTCTGATGGTCGTATTGATATTCTTTTTACTTCTTTGAATCGTGGATTTTTTATTGGGATTATGCACCTCTCACTCGGTCTGAGTGGAGGTGATGATGGGGTTTTTTGTACGGGGTGGGTCTCTTGTGTCGGCGTCTTTTTTCCTTTTAACCAGTTCAGAAGTCCCATAGTATTTCTCCATCCGGTAAGTTTCCTACCTACGATAATGCTGAATGGATCAAGACATCATATAATCTTATTTATATGAAATACGAATTTTAAACTCGGATTCTGTTCTTATGTCTTGTGAAAGATAGTTTATTCTCTGACGACCTTCTCGCGGCGAAGACTGCGGCAATGGCCCTGTTCTTGATGATTCCCTATGATGGGGAGTCAGCCGTTCGAAGACCTACTGGT
>JAQVHG010000235.1 GCA_028696365.1 Methanofollis sp. | reverse complement strand
CACGCTATCTAGGGTCATTTCCCTATCATGAGATGGCCGAGCGAGCGGAGGATGAGGCCGGAGCGCTTGGGATATTTGTCGACGGAAAAAGGAGTTCAACAGTATTATTTTCTGACGGTGAACCATCGGGTGCGATCTATTTCGACGAGATCGGCGGCCTGTATGGCGATCCGGCGGTCTTGAAGATCCAGGAATCTGATGAATATGATCTCTATGCCACCGACCGGAGGGTGGTGGAACTGATCATCGCACGGTGCCGGGTCTTTCATAAGAGTTATTTTCCCCATCAGTTTTCCTCTGATCTCCCTGAAATCGGAGGTGTGCGGAAGATCCCCGGGATTCTTGCCCTAGTTATCATCAACAACGAGATGCCCCAGGAAGGGGTCAAGGTGTCGGTGCGGAAGGGTAGGCATGTCCTTGCGAGCGATACAACAACTGGTGACGGCCGGGTGTCGTTCAGACTCTTTAACGGCAAATATGACATCCTGCTCGTCGACAGTGCAGATGAGGCCGCCACCTTTATGGTGGACTTCAAAGGGGAACGGAGTGAACTTGTCATTGAAATGGATGGTGTGAATGATGTCTGAAAAACAGAGATCCCACAGTCGTCTTCATGATATCCTTGAAAAGATGAAGGGTTCTGCCAAAAAAAATGGGGGAGAGGAGAATCTTTCTGAGTCTGAGACGGCAGAGGAGGTCGGTGACCTCAGGTTCTTGATTGGAGGGAATGAAAACCTAGACCTTGAAGCCCTGGTCAGAGACCCTCGAGATTACAGCAGAGGAAAGGCCAGATCATCGAAACTCGAGGTTAAAGAGAAGCCTGAGAATATCAAAACCCCTGAAACCCCTCCTCCCCAAGCACCAGAAGAACCCCACTCTGTGGGATTTAACGATCAGGACCTTATGGAACTGAAATCGGCTGTCGACGCCATATTCAATGCTCAAGATGATGAAAGTTCCCGCACACCTCAAGAGGATGAGATCTTCTCCCCGGTTCAGTCCACAGAAAGTCCCTCTCGTGAGGAAGTCTCTCTAGGGGATCTACCTCTAGAAGATTTTTCTCTTGAAGACCTACCTCATGAAGACACTCCCTCCTCTCCTCCTGTGCCAGAGACCCCCGCAGCACCTTCCAGAGCGACCAGATGGTCTTCAGGTGCTGTAGAGGGGGATGACTCTGATACCTGTGTCACCGACGTCGAAGACCTCAGTCTATATTCAGAGTTGATCCTGCCGAAGGCTGCGACCTTCGACATCGAAGAGTTCAATATCAAACGTTCTGAACACCATGATGCCCTTGGAGTGAGCAAACTTCCCCCCGAGATCGATCAACTCTGGGCAGAGTCAATCCCTGCCATCACTGAAGAAGCCAGAAAAGTGGTGGCCGAAAGAGAAAAACAGACCCCCTTTGGATTTCTGAGTAAAATTGAGTCCATAGGCAAGGCCCAGCATAAGTCCAAGATTGAGGAGTATGACCCCGCGGTCCATGGCCCGCTCGTCGATCTCACCTTCAACGCGCCTCCTGATGTCGAGGAAGTTGAACTCTATCCTGTCAACGAACCATACGCCTATGTGCGGATTACCTATGACAATGCATCCCACGAGTACAGTTATGATGTACTTGAGCCTGAGCTGACCGCAGCCGAGACCGAACTCCTTGAAGAGATCAAGGAACGCCTCTTTGAGAGACTTGACATCAGCACCAAAGATCTCACTAGGGAAGGGGCACGCACGATCCTCCGTGACCTCTCTGACGAGATCCTCACCGACTTTGGGATCACTCTTACGCCTCTCTCCAGAGAGAAGATCTACTATACCATCGAACGCGACTTCCTCGGGGATGGGATGATCGATGCGATCATGCACGACACCTACATTGAGGATATCTCCTGCGACGGTCTCGACAACCCTATCTTCATCTTCCATTCTGGCTATGAATCGATCAAGACGAATCGGATGTATACCGACGCTGTTGAACTCGACTCATTTGTCACCAAACTTGCGCAGCGGGCAGGGAAGTACATCTCCATCGCCGATCCGATCCTGGATGCCACAATGTCAGACGGTTCTCGTATCCAGATGACCCTGGGCAAAGAAGTGACCGCCCACGGTTCGACCTTCACGATCAGGAAATTCAAGGACGAACCTATCACCCCGACTGACCTCATTGGGTGGGGAACCTTCTCGCCCCTCTCGATCGCCTACCTCTGGCTGGCGGTCGAGGCCGGGAAATCGGCGATCTTTGCAGGGGGAACGGCGTCTGGGAAGACTACTACCCTCAATGCCATTTCGCTTTTCATTCCGCCGCAGGCCAAGATCGTCTCCCTTGAAGATACCAGAGAACTGAAACTCCCGCACTCCAACTGGATCCCCTCGGTGACCAGAGACTCATTCGACACCGAAGGGAAGGGTGCGATCGACATGTACGAACTCCTCCGTGCGGCCCTACGACAGCGGCCTGAGTACATGTGTGTGGGTGAGGTCAGAGGTGCGGAAGCTCAGACCCTCTTCCAGGCGATGTCCACCGGCCACGTGACCTATGCCACGATGCACGCCGACTCGGTCGCCAGCGTCGTCCACCGTCTCGAAAACCCCCCGCTGGACGTGCCCAGGAACATGCTCAACGCCCTTGATATCGTCTGTATCCAGGTCCAATCCAGGATCGGCGGGCAGCGGATCAGGCGGAACAAACAGATCATCGAGATCCTGGACATCGACCCCAGGACCAATGAACTGATCACCAACGAGGTCTTCTCCTGGAACCAGGCCACCGACGAGATTCGGTACTCTGGCAAGTCGTACATCCTTGAGTCGATCATCGAGGCAAAAGGCTGGAGTGAGGCCAGGATGCGTGAGGAACTCAAGAGGCGCCAGGAGATCCTCGAGTGGATGCGGGTCAAGAACATCAGACACTACCAGGACGTCTCCAAGATGCTCATCTCATACTTCCGTGACGCGGATACGGTGATAGGGGCGGTCAGGAAGGATCTCTATGGGAACGGTGATGGCGAATGAATGGCTTTGAACGGTTCAGTTTCAATCTGCTGGGACAGCGGGCGAAGGTAAAGAGAGACGAGTTTGTTGAGCTGAGAAGCGACCTGGTCCAGGCGCGGATGAAGACCCCCTTCGAGGCCTATCTAGCCACGGCTTATGTCTCCTCGATCCTCGTCGGACTGGTGATGGCATTTCTAATCGGGGGGATCACCTATCTCTTCAACATCCCCTCGATGATCACCTACAAGGGGGCGCTGCCCAGTTTTTTCATTGGTCTTTCTGAGTATCGTCTCCTCATCGGGACAACCCTTGCGGTTATCCTCTCGTTGCTGATCTTTGGCGGCATCACCTACTTTTTGTTTCTCATATATCCCAAAGTGGCCGCAGGGAACAGGCGGCGAAATATCGACGCTACCCTTCCCTATGCGATCAATTATGTGACGGCCATGTCGACGGCCGGGATCACGCCGGCCGAGATCTTTAGACTTCTCGGGCAGAGCAGGATCTATGGCGAGACTGCGGTCGAGGCGAGGTACATCTCGCGTGAGATCGACATGTTCGGCAAGGATCTCATCGAAGCGATGCGGATCGCCTCGACTTTCACGCCGAGTCCAAGGATGAAAGAGTTTCTTCAGGGTGCGATGGCGACCATCTCCTCAGGGGCAAACCTCACCGATTATTTCAGGAACAAGGCGGTCCAGTACAGCAACGAGAACCAGCAGCAACAGAAGACATTTCTCGAAACTCTTGGGTTGATCGCCGAGTCGTACGTGACGGCGATGGTGGCCGGCACGCCCTTCCTGATTATTCTCCAGTCGATTATGTCTATTATGGGCGGCGAATCAAACC
>JAQVHG010000234.1 GCA_028696365.1 Methanofollis sp. | reverse complement strand
TTCGATGCCCATATTGTTCAGCGCCTTGCAGGCCCGTTCGGTCTGGGCGAGAGCGAGTTTACTGCCCCGTGTGCCTATGATAAGAGACATGTACGGTATCTGTCTGCAATGTGTTCGATGATCTCGTCGGTGTGTGCGGCCGAGATGAACTCGGTCTCGAACTGGGAGGGCGGGAGGAAGACCCCGTGCGCGAGCATCTTCTCCCAGAAGGTGCGGAACCGTACGGTGTCGCTCTCCTTTGCCTCGGTGTAATTTTGTGGGGGCTCTGATCTGAAGAAGTACTTGTACATCGACCCGATCCTGACAAAGGACCCACCTGCATGGGCGTCCTCGCAGGCCTCTCCGATCGCCCGTGTCCCTTCGTCGAGACGCGGGTAAATTTCTGGGTGGTCGTGGAGCCAGCTAAGAGCGGCGGTCCCGGCCGCCATGGTGAGCGGGTTGCCGCTGAAGGTGCCGGCCTGGTAGACCGGGCCCTGTGGGGCGACCTGTTCCATCAACTCTCTACGCCCGCCGAAGGCCCCGACCGGGAGCCCGCCGCCGATGATCTTGCCGAGGGTGGTGAGGTCTGGTGTGACCCCGAAATATTTCTGCGCCCCCCCGATCCCGAGACGGTAGCCGGTGATCACCTCGTCGAAGATGAGGAGGACCTCGTGCTCCTGGGTGAGTCTCCTCACCTCCTGGAGGTAGCCTTTTTCAGGGAGGATGGGGCCGACATTGCCCATCACCGGTTCGATGATGAGGGCGGCGATATCCTCTGAGGAGGAGAGGACGGCGTCCATGGCCTCGAGGTTGTTGTATGCCACCTGCCTGGTGTGTCTCACCAGGTCGGGGACGATGCCTGCCGAGTCCGGGACGCCCATCGTCGTCGCCCCTGAACCTGCCTTAACCAGGACGGCGTCATGGGCGCCGTGGAACCCGCCCTCGATCTTGATGATGTCCTGCCTGCCGGTAGCGGCGCGGGCGAGCCTGATCGCCGCCATCGTCGCTTCAGATCCACTTGAGACAAACCTGACCATCTCGATGGAGGGATGGTCGTCGATGACCCGCCTGGCAAGGTTGAGTTCCTGGGGGCATGGGGTGCCGTACAGCCACCCTTCGGTCACCTGTGTCTCAATCGCCTGTCTGACCGCCTCGTGGGCATGGCCCAGGATGAGGGGGCCGTAGCCCATACAGCAGTCGATGAGTTCGTCTCCGTCCACTGTGGTGATGTATGGACCGTGCCCTCCGGCGGTGTAGAAGGGGTAGGGCTGGATCGCCCGCACCGGGCTTGAGACCCCGCCGGGCATCAACGTTTTTGCGTCTTCAAAGAGTTTACTGCTCTTCACTTAACCACCTCGCTACATCTTCTGCATAATAGGTGATGATCAGATCAGCGCCCGCCCGCTTGATGCAGGTGAGGCTCTCAAGGGCACAGGTTTTCTCGTCGAGCCAGCCCTGTGCGGCCGCAACCTTAAGCATTGAGTATTCGCCAGAGACCTGGTAAGCGGCGACCGGGAGCCCGATCTCCTGCACCGCAGCGAGGACGTCGAGGTACATCCCGGCGGGCTTGACCATCAGGATGTCTGCCCCTTCTGCGGCGTCCATCTCAGACTCGGTGAAGGCTTCCCTGGCGTTTGCCGGGCCCATCTGGTAAGTGGTCCGGTCGCCGAAGGAATAGCCCGAATCTGCGGCGTCCCTAAAGGGCCCATAGAAGGCGCTCGCAAACTTGGTGGAGTATGACATGATGGGAACTTCGGCATACCCCGAGGCATCGAGGGCCTTCCTGATCGCGGCCACCTGGCCGTCGAGCATGCAGGAGGGGGCGACCATATCGGCGCCGGCCTGGGCCTGGCTCACCGAGATCTTCTGCATCAGGACAAGTGAGGGGTCGTTGAGGAGGTCGATCTCCCCGCTGCATGTCTCGCCGATAACCCCGCAGTGGCCGTGGTCGGTGTACTCACAGGCGCAGACGTCGGTGATCACTACCATCTCTGGACAGGCGGATTTGATCGCGGTCACGGCCTGCTGGACCACCCCGTTCTCGGTATACGCCGAGTGCGCCGCGGCGTCTTTCTCGGCCGGGATCCCGAAGAGGATGACCGCCCGCACCCCTGCGTCGTCGAGGCGTCGTGCCACGGCGGCGGCGTCACTGATCGGGTAGCGCCACTGGCCGGGCATCGATGTGATGGGGACTGCCGTGTCAATGGTCTCGTCAAAGAAGACCGGCATGATGAGGTCTTCTGCCGTCAGCCTCGTCTCCCTGAATAGGGGTTGGAGGTTTCTCTTTCTCAGTCGTCTCAATCGTCTCTCTGGGAACATAATCGGTCACCTCGTGTGATCGCTCTCACCAGCCACTCTGCGTCCTCGATCTGTCCCTGTTCCGCACACGACCGGATCGAGAAGGTGGCGTCGATGAGAAGTTTTTTTGTCAGCACTCTTGTAAGGTCGTCGATGACGCCCTCGGTCTCAGGGCCGCAGCCGCGCAGCCGCCCCAGGGCGCGGTCGCGCTCCCTGACCCTGACGGCCTCGGCCCAGGTGTACAGCCCTCGGAGCACCTCGTCTGCCGAGGCGCCGTTGATCTGCGAGAGGAACCGGTCGAGTTCCTCCTCAATGAACGTCTCCACCCTGGCCGCCTCGTTCCGCCTCGCCTCGATGGTGTGCTCGTTGACGTCCCTGAGGTTATCGATGGTATAGAGGTTGACGCCGTCGATCCCGGCGGCGTCCTCTTCGACGTCCCGCGGCTGTGCGATGTCGACGATGACGAGAGGGCGCGGGTGGCCGTCGATGGGCCAGCACCGGTCTCGCATCGCCTTGGCAAGGACGTCCCTGGTGATGAGCGGGTGCGGCGCCGAGGTACAGGTGATGACGACGTCGGAGAGGGTGATGTACCTGATGAGCTCACTGAAATTTACTGCTTTCCCCCCGATCTTCTCGGCGAGGACGAGGGCACGCTCATAGGTCCGGTTGGCCACATAGATCGCGGTCAGATCCCTGGCGGCGAGGGCCTTGGTCACGAGCATCCCCATCTCGCCGCTCCCGATGACCAGGATATGTCGGCCGTCAAGAGTGCTGAGGAGGTCTTCTGCCAGGGCGACGGCCGCAGACCCGATCGAGACTGCCCCGCGGTTGATCTCGGTCCGCTTGCGCACCTCGACCCCGACGTGCACCGCCTTCTTGATGCAGAGGTCGATGACGGGGTCGCTTGCACCGTGCTCCTGTGCCAGTGCCAGCGCCCCTTTCAGTTGCCCGAGGATCTGGTCCTCGCCGATGATCATCGAGTCGACCCCGGCGGCCAGTTCGAGGAGGTGGCGGAGCACCGCGACGTCTTCCAGGACCTCGAAGGAGTCTCGCCCCTGTTCATGGAGAAAGTCAGTGAGGGCCCGTGCGTCGCCGTGGACCAGCACTTCGATCCTGTTGCAGGTCTGGAGGAGGAGAGCGCCCTTGAATCGCTCGCGGGCCGCGGCGAGGAAACTCTCCTCGTCAGGGAACCGGAAGGTCTCCAGGTCGCCGAGGGCCGCGGTGTGGTGGTTGAGCCCGGCCATGGCCAGGTCAGTATAGAGTAATTGCGTCACAGATACCGCTCCTTGATCCGCTCATATGCCTGGCCCTCGCCATCGACAAGCCACGTCCATGCCTCGGGGTCGCGGAGGACGGCCCTGAGCACTGCCGCACGCGCCGCCTGGTCAGGGACGGTCTGTTTGAGGGCTGCCCGCAATCTGGCTTCGACTCTGATCATCGAGTCGAGGTGCGGGTATGTCGCCTGGAGGTGCTCGCGCAGGAACCTAGGAACGGCTGGACTTGCGCCGCCGGTGCTGATCGCGATGAGATATTCTTCCCCCCTGACCACAGAGGGGATGAGCGTGTCCCCTC
>JAQVHG010000233.1 GCA_028696365.1 Methanofollis sp. | reverse complement strand
GACCTCGAGCGGGGTGCTGCCGCCGGCGGGGGTGACGGTGAAGTTCGCGGTCGGGAGGCAGGTGTGGAGCGGGAGGTGATCGGTGCACCCGCTGCCGAGGTCGTAACTCTCGTCACAGATCCCATCGCCGTCGAGGTCGAGGTGGGTCTCTGAGAACCCGGTGCCGTCAGGCGTCAGCCAGAGGTTGCCGCCGAGGTACGGACCGCCGCCGATGTTCGTGCCTTCGGTCTTTGTGGTGTTCCACCTGGTGCCGCTCAGGTCGGTACCATACCCGGTATGGAGGTTCTGTGTGTTGTTGAAGAGGTTGTTTGCGATGAGCATGTGCTCGAGGCCGGAATCGGGTGAAAGACACAGTCCCTGATAGGCCCCGGTGATGGTGCTGTTGGTGAGCGTGAGGGCATCGTTCCCAAAGAAGATGACGCCCCGGCCACCGGGTTTTATGTGCATCGTGACATTCTCGACGACGACGGGACCTGGATTAGGCAGATTGATTCCGTTTGCATTGAAGACGGTGTTATCCCGCAGGGTGTTTGGTCCCGTACAGTCCTCGATATGGAAACCATAACACCCACCTGAGCAGGTGTTGGCAACGACCTCGTTTCCTGAACCACACTCTGTGAGAGAGATGCCGTTCTGACTATAATCTTCAACGTGATTGCCTGAGACCAGACAGTCCGAAGACCCAGAACAAAGATAGATCCCGCTGTAGCCGCCGGTCACGGTGTTGTCCCTGACCGTGCACCCGCTGACCCCGGAGAGGTAGATGGGCATGTCGCCTTCGTCCCCGTTGACGGTGAGGTGCTCGACGGTCGCCCCGTCGGCACTGGAGGTGATCTTGATCCTGCCGTTGAGGACCGCACCCTCGCTCCCCCGCAGGGTGATGTTCTTGTCCACCCTCACGCTCTCGGTATATTCGCCAGCCGGGACGAGGACGACGTCGCCGGGGGCGGCGGCGTCCACTGCGCCCTGGATGGTGTAGGGGGTGACGTCGAGCGTGCAGGTCGTGGTGTTGGTGCCGAACTCGTTTTTGACCGTCAGGGTCGCCTGGTGGGTGCCCGCGGTATCGTAGGTGTGGGTGACGTTCCGGGTGGTCTCTGTCTCCCCGTCGAAGGTCCATGTCCATGAGGTGGGGTCGCCCACGGAAGTGTCGTTGAAGGAGACCGGCACGCCGGTCATGATGGTCGGCGGAGCCACGGTGAAGGACGCCGACGGCCCCCCGTTCTGGAGCGGGAGATAATCGGTGCACCCATTCCCGAGGTCGTAGCCCTCGTCGCAGAACCCGTCGAGGTCGAAGTCGGCATGGGTCTCTGAGAACCCGGTGCCGTCAGGCGTCAGCCAGAGGTTGCCGCCGAGGAAAGAACCGCCGCGGATGTTTGTGCCCTTGGTCTTTGTGGTGTTCCAGCAGATGTTGGAGAGGTCGGCGCCGGACTCGATCCTGACGTTATTTGTGTTGTTAAAGCGGTTGTTTGCGATGAGGGCGTGATCCAGGCAGGACCCACATCGAAAGTACAGTCCGTGGTTGAACCCGGCGATGGTGCTGTTGGTGAGCGTGAGGTCGTCTTTTCCATAGTGGGCGACGCCATCGGTACCTCCTTTCAACGTGACATTCTCGATGACGACAGAACCGGGATAATTCAACTGGATCGCTCTATTTGTAGCGAGGGCGATGTTGTCCCGCAGGGTGTTTGGTCCCGTGCAAGATTCAACCTCGAAACCGTAATTCCCACCCGAACAGGTGTTGGCAGCGAACTCGTTTCCTGAACCGCAGCAGGAGAGGGAAATGTCACCCTCACTACAATCCTCAACGCGATTGCCCGAGACCAGACAGTCCGAAGACCCACAACCAAGATAGATCCCGTATCTCCCTCCGGTCACGGTGTTGTCCCTGACCGTGCACCCGCTGACACTGTAGAGTTCGATGGCCGAGTCGCCCTCAACTCCGTTCACGGTGAGGTGCTCGAGGGTCGCCCCATCGACACCGATGATCGTGATCCTGCCGTTGAGGACCGCATTCTCGCTCCCCCTGAGGGTGATGTTCTTGTCCACCGTCACGTCCTCCTCATAGGTGCTGGACGGGACGAGGACGACGTCGCCGGGGGCGGCGGCGTCCACTGCGCCCTGGATGGTGTAGGGGGTGACGTCGAGCGTGCGGGTCGTGGCGTTTGTCCCGAACTCGTTTTTGACCGTCAGGGTCGCCTGGTAGGTGTCCGCCGTATCATAGGTGCGGGTGATATTCCGGTCGGCCGGGTCGGTGATGGTGATGGGATCCTCCTCGTCGAAGGTCCATGTCCATGAAGCGGGGTCGCCCAACGAGGTGTCGTTGAAGGCGAGCGGCACACCGACCATCGCGCTCGACGGCGTGACGCTGAAAGCCGACGATGGGCCGCCGTTCTGGAGCGGGAGGGAGTCGGTGCACCCATTCCCGAGGTCGTAGCCCTCGTCGCAGATCCCATCGAGGTCGAAGTCGGCGCGGGTCTGGGAGAACCCGGTGCCCTCGGGCGTCAGCCAGAGGTTGCCGCCGAGGAAGGGACCGCCGCGGATATTTTCACCGGCGGTCTGTGTGGTGTTCCAGCGGGTGCCGGTCGTGACGGATTTATCCGGGATTAAGACATTCTGGGTGTTGTTGAAGAGGTTGTTTGCGATGAGGGAGTTCGTCGCGTAAGAGCCGGAGAAAACAAACAGTCCATAACCGGTGAACCCGGTGGAGGTGCTGTTGGTGAGCGTGATATTCTCGGCATCGGCAAGGAAAATACCGTTCTTCCCGTCCCTCGCCGTCACATTCTCGACGATGACAGAGTCCACCCCCTCCAGACCGACCGCGGTGTTGTGGTCTCCAAGGACGGTGTTGTCTCTCAGGACGGTGGGCGTGCCGGTGCACCCACTGACACGGAGACCACCGTTATTCCCTGAACAGATATTTGACTCAATCACAGCGCCCTGGCACCCGGACTGGATCTGAATCCCTCTATCTGTGCAGCCCTGGACGGTGTTCCCAGAGATAAGACAGTCTGGGGAATTGGTATAGAGTAAGATGCCAAACCCACTAAATCCCCCCCCACATCCGCTCACCTGGTTGTCCAGGACCTGGGACTGACCTGCGGATTCTAGGTGGATGCCGTTATTTTCGACATTACTCACCGTGCACCCTTCCACCGTGCAGTTCGTCGCAGATTGGATATAGATCCCATATATCCCGCCGGAGACCGTGCACCCCCGCACCACGGCGTCGTTGACAGAATTGACATTGATGGCCACAGAATCCGTACCCTGATTCACGATGAAGTTCTCGACCGTCGCACCAGCGGCGGCACCGCCAAGGAGGAAACCACCGTTGACGATCGCGTTCCCTTCGCCCCTGAGGGTGAGGCGTTTGTCCACCGTTACATCCTCGTCATAGGTGCCTGCGTTGACGGTGATGACGTCGCCGGCGGTGGCGCTGTCGACCGCGTCCTGGATGCTCGCGCTGGGGTTGACCGTCACTTCGGCTGCGGCCGCCGGCGGGGAGGCGAGCGCGAGGGCGAGCAGGACGATGCCGACGCAGAGGAGAAGCGTGTGTCCGGTTATTCGGTCTGTGAATTGGTTGAAATAGATCGGATCATTCGTGATGACTACCTCCTGGAAACTGAAAAATGACTGAATGTAAAAAAAACATAATCGTTAATCCATATATCCTATTTTCGATCTTGACAATATACAAAAATATAGGAAAATAATGTTTGAATTGATCTAAAATGGTAAATACGCCGAAAAGATCGGCTCTGTAGAAATCCTCACCTCTTGAGTGGAGAAGACGTGTGTCCCCCGCCTTCCTACCCCTTTGGCCGGGGGGCGGCCAAGCCCACCGTTCGAGG
>JAQVHG010000232.1 GCA_028696365.1 Methanofollis sp. | reverse complement strand
CCGAGGTGCTCGTCCACCCCGAGTGCCGCCCGGAGGTGATCGACGCCGCCGACCATGTCTTCTCCACCTCAGGGATGGTCAGGCATGTCTGCTCGTCGCCCGGCGAGGAGTTCGTCATCGGGACCGAGAACGGGATCCTGTATCCGATGCAGAAGAAATGTCCTGGAAAGCGCTGTTACCCTCTCTCTGAGAAGGCCATCTGTGCTAGTATGAAAAAGACCAACCTCCTCCTGGTGAGAAACGCACTGGAACGCCTGGAACCCAGGGTCACCGTCCCGACCGAGATCGCCGACCGGGCGCGAGGGGCGATCGAGCGGATGCTTGAGATATAGGGGGAGCGCGGGAAATCTTCCTATAGTTTCTCGCCGGGGGGTTGCACCCCCCGGACCCTCACGACGAAGATAGGTGGAGGCGGCGATGAAACTCGATCTCCACCGATTCTCCTGTCTTGAAAAGAGAGAAAGCAAGCGGAGATAAATTTTCAACCGCGTATGCTTGAACCCCGGGTTCATGCCCTATTCTACAGAGTTATAATTTTCAATTTTCGAGGTGCGACTGAAAGGAGCACAATAAGATCTCTGATCTTCGAAGAGCCCCCGACACGAGCAGAGAGAAGGCATGATCATCTGGTGTGTCGCCTCTCATCGGGGGGTCATACAATCTTGCGCTGGGGAATTGTACACCTAAACAATCTTTTGATGATTTTCAACTGATGTGCACGCGGAATTCATGCCTGGTTTGCACTTTCGCACTACCTTTGCACCCAGGTGGTGGAAAGATGGAAATGGGCATAATGGCGGCATATCCGGTTTTCACACTTGATAAAGTAATACACGCGTCTATATAGAGATCTTTGCACCAGAATGGAAGAACACAGAGCATGGTCGATGGACGTGGGTGTGTTTCCCGGCGGGGTGCAAACGATTTTGTATTCCTGCAGGCACGGCGTGAATTGTCATAATACTGATGTGGCCCGACGGATTGGTTTCCACCCCCATAGTGCGAACCATCGGAGACTGTGTGCAAAGTGAAAGAGTAGAGAGGGAACCTCAGGGTCCCGGGTGGCGCTCCCCCAGGGCGCGAAGAGGAAGGACGCGACGTGATCAGAAGGCTATTCTGACGGCTTTGTAGAAACCCTCACCCTTTATGGGTGCACGCGTGACTCAACCGCCTTCCCTCATGCTCTCGCCGGGGGCGAGTGCCGCCCGGACCCCGGGATGAAGATTGAGCCGGGGAGGCATATTCAAACTCCCTGAAGAGGGATTGCCGTCCACGACTTATCGTGGCGCGGGGGGTTTGGGGGGTGCGAGCGCCAGCGAGCTTGAGAAGATCTTTGATCTTCGAAAGGCAAGCCCCTCGCCACAGAGAGGGGTTCAGAGGATTTCTATAGAACCAGAAAATCTATGGTTTTCGAGTGCGAGCGCAAGCGAACATAAGATGACTCGTAGGTCTTCGAGCGGCCAGTTCCCCGGTGGAGGAGAGGGTTCAGAATTTCAGGAGGGAAGCGCTTCGGTTCGAGGAGATGGACACCCCAGGAGAATTTTGGAATGACCTCCAAGAGAGTTGTGGGATATGCTCATAGTAAACCCTCATAGGTCTGTCAGAGTAGCCTTCTCCGAAATCACGCAGATCTCCCACACATCATTCTCAGAACAAAATAGACCAGGATGGCCAGGAGAGGTCGCCCTCCCCTGGAGCCACCCCCCGCTTTCACACTGCAGGTGCAGCGACCTTCTCCTTACCCTCAGCCCCCTCGCCGAAGGCCTCGCGAAGTTTTGCCTCGCTCTCCTCGGTCAGCGAGGTCTTGACCACCGTGCCCCTGAACTCCTCCATCTCGGTGAGGAACTTGTCGGGCGTGACCTCCTTGATCAGCATGAATACCGCCGAACTCCCGGGCTTCACGGTCTCTGAGACCTCCCTGATGAAGGCGTCGTCGATCCCATAGTCGGTGAGGTGCCCGGCCAGCGCCCCGGTGATGGCCCCGATCGCCAGCCCGAGGAGCGGCATCAGGAAGATGATCCCGATCAGAAGCCCCCAGAAACTTCCGCTCAACGCCCCCACCCCGGCAAGACTCATCGACTGTTTGACATCGGTCTTCCCGTCCAGGTGGCGGACGACGACGACCAGGTCTTCAAGCCCGATGAGATGCTCCTTGCTCATCCGGGCAAGTTTATCCCTGACACGGAACGCCGTCTGCTCGTCGTCAAATGCCACAACTACCAGATCACTCATGATCTCCCCCTCCGGTTCATCCAGACAGGAGTGCGGATCATGACCGCACGATATATAGAGATGACCCCCCGGACCACTGGCGGCCTGGCCTTTGCATGGGTGAGAAATAATCCGCATCTAATAAATAATATAAAATTCTTTCATATCCTGATGCGATCGCAGGATATATGCCTCCCCCCACATTATTTATTCAAAAAAATACTTGTGTCTGGCATTCTCGCCACAATAACCCTGGTCTCATTCGGGGCGGCGGCAGATCTCTGGGGGGTCACCGCCCTCTCCCCTGAGGGAAGTGCCTGCGAGAAGGTCGCGGTCTCAGGCGACCGCCTCGTTGTACAGGCAGTTCTCCCGGAGGAAGGGATCGTTCTCTACTCGCTCTCGACCGGCGAGAGCCGGTACCTCGATCATGCTGCCAACAAATCCGAATATTTCGCACCAGAGGCGTGGTATACCACCGGTCCTCCTGATGTCTCGGGTCGGTATGCCACATGGACCAGAACTTTTCCCCTTCTCCCAGGCAAGGAGCAAGGGTGTTTTATGAATGAACGAGGCGAGGTGGTCCTCGCCGATCTTGTAGCCAGCACAGAGCAGGTGATCGACAAGGGGTATGGATATGGAGAGGCGGTGAAGATCGCCGGCGACCTCGTCTGCTGGATGGAGAGCGACTACTCTGGGCAGGAGTTCACCTCGACGCTCAGGGTGCATGACATCGGGGAGGGACAGACCAGGAGCGTAAAGACCTTCAAGGGCGCTGCAACTCTTGGCGACATCGATGGGGACTGGGTCGTCCTGACCGACCCTGAGCAGAAAAACGCCGTCGTGGCTCTCAACATCTCAGAGGGGACTGAGGTCGTTCTCTCAGGCCCTGGCCGAAACCCCGGGGATTTTTCAGTCTCTGGCGGGTGTGTGCTCTGGGTGAAGAAAGATGTCAACGGGTTGTTTAGCAAGAACCCGGAGACGTTCCAGAGCATCTCGACCGACTCTGTGCTCTCCCTCATCTCTCTTCCCGGGGGCGGCGTCCAGGACCTTGCGAGCGCCTCGCTTGCCGGCGAGGGCAGAGGGCCGGGGAATATCACGATGGACGGGACCGACCTCGCAAATGCCGTCATAGAGGGCGACTATGCCGCATGGGTACTGACAGAGTATGTAACCGGAGAGAGGCACTCAGCAATCGTGGTGCGTCGTCTCTCCGACGGTGTCGGGAGCAGGATTGGCAGGGATGGCATCATAAAGGCGCTGTTCATCTCTGACGGAAAACTGTTCTGGCAGGAGTGCACGGCGCCGGTCGCTCCATGCCAGGTCTATTGTGCGGTTCCGGCCGCCGCAGAATCATAGTTCTTTGTGATATGCCTTCCTGATCACAGAGAGGTTCATCCTGAAGTAGCGTGCCATCGCCCGTGCAAAGAAACGTGCCGGGTAGATGCTCCCGACCGTCACCAGCAGGCCAACGGCGATGAGCCCTGCGGCCGTCGCGATCCTGGCAAGCGGGGTCTCGAAGGGCATGGTCACGGTCATGCCGGGCGGCACCAGGGAGGGCACGGCCGTGACGACCAGGGCCACGCCGCCGCCGAGTGCGAGGGAGACGCCGGTTACGAAGATCGCAAAGATGATGGAAGCGGCGACGACGATCGGTACGAGGGCGATA
>JAQVHG010000231.1 GCA_028696365.1 Methanofollis sp. | reverse complement strand
GCCGCTTCCAGGTCTTCGTCGACGAGGTCGGCGTCGGCCTCTGGCCAGTCGAGCATATGCACGCTCTCGGGGTCGCCCTCGCAGCGCAGGTTCTGGTAGATCGCCTCGGTGAGGTGCGGGGTGAAGGGTGCATAGACCTGCACAAGCCTCCTGAGGACGTAGTAGACCGTTTCGTAGGCGCACTGTTTCTCGGGGGCGTCCTCGTCGAGCCACATCCGCGGACGCACGATCTGGAGGTACCAGCGGGAGAAGTCTTCAAGCACGAAGGTGATGAGTCCCCGCGTGATCTTGTGGAGGTTGTAGTCCTCGAAGTCGGCGTTGACCTCCTGGCAGAGGGTGTTGATCCGCGAGAGGATCCACCGGTCTTCGTCCGGCATCTGGTCCCCGTCGAGGCGTGCCTTCACGGCCTCCTCGTCCCAGACGCCCTCGGGGGTGGTCGCCGGGGCGAAGTCGTCGAGGGCCATGTACGGGAGCGGGAACCGGTAGACGTTCCAGAGGATGTTGAGCGCACGGTTGACTGTCTTGACCCCGTCCCAGTTGAACTTCATGTCGTCCCAGGGGGCGTTGGCCCAGAGGACGTAGAGACGGAGGACGTCGACCCCGAACTTCTCGATCACTTCGGAGGGGACGACGACGTTGCCGAGGCTCTTGGACATCTTTTTGCCTGTCGAGTCGAGGGAGAAGCCGTGCATGAGCACCGACTTGTAGGGGGCGCGGCCGAAGGCGACCATGGAGGCGCCGAGTTGCGAGTAGAACCAGCCGCGGGTCTGGTCCTGGCCTTCGGTGATGAAGTCGGCCGGCCAGTATTTCTCGAACTCCTCGCGCTGTGCCGGGAACCCGAGGGTGGCCCAGGAGGCGACCGCCGAGTCGAACCAGACGTCGAAGATGTCGGGGACGCGGTGCATGGTCCCGCCGCAGGTGCACGGGACGGTGACCTCGTCGACGTACGGGCGGTGCGGGTCCTTGACCGTCTGTCCGCTGGCGGCTTCGAGTTCTTTGACCGAGGCATAGACCTCGCGGTGGTCGCAGGTGTCGCACTGCCAGACCGGGATCGGGATTCCCCAGTAGCGCTGGCGGGAGACGCACCAGTCGCGGGCCTCTTTGACCCAGTCGTGGAACCTGGCGCTGCCGGCCCAGTCGGGGTACCAGTCGACTTTGTCGACCTCGGCGAGGAGGTCGTCGCGCATCTCAGAGGCCTTGATGAACCACTGTTCGGTGGCGCGGTAGATGATCGGGGTCTTGCACCGCCAGCAGTGGCCGTAGCGGTGGGTGATCTTGCCTTCGTGGAGGAGGTGGTCGCCGAGGGCGTCGAGGACCTGCTGGTTGGTGGCCGGGTCTTTGACGTAGAGTCCTTCGAAGACACCGGCCTTCTTGGTGTAGCGTCCGCTGCCGTCGACCGGGCAGAAGATGGGGAGGCCTTCGCGCAGCCCGGTGAGGAAGTCGTCCCAGCCGTGGCCGGTGGCGGTGTGGACGAGCCCGGTGTTTTCGAGGGCGACGTAGTCGGCGAGGACGACGCGGTGCGGGATCTCGGCCTGGATGGGGACCTGTGCGACGAGCGGGGATTCGTATTCGGTGCCGACGAGGTCGGTGCCTGGCAGGGTTTTGATGAGGTCGTAGTCCTGGTATTTCCCTTTCTTGAGCACGCTCTCGACGAGGTCTTTGGCGATCCAGAGTTTTTCCTCGCGGCCGTCTTTGCGGGCGGCGACGAGGGCGTAGGTGATCTTTTTGTGGACGGCGATGGCGACGTTGGCCGGGAGGGTCCATGGGGTGGTGGTCCAGATGACGAGGTATTCGTCGTGTGCGCCTTTGACCGGGAACTTGACGAAGATCGAGGGGTCGGTGGCGTCGTCGTACTCGACTTCTGAGTCGGCGATCGCGGTCTCGCACCTGGGGCACCAGTTCACGACGCGGTGGCCGCGTTCGAGTTTCCCGTTCTTCTCGGCTTCTTTGAGGGTCCACCAGGCCGCTTCGATATATTCTTTTTTGAGGGTCTGGTAGGGGTGGTCGAAGTCGAGCCAGATGCCGAGTTCTCTGAACTGGTCTGACATCTCGTCCATTTTGGTGAGGGCGTAGTCCCGGCAGCGTTCGATGAACCGGTCGATGCCGTAGGCTTCGATGTCTTTCTTCGAGGCGAACCCGAGTTCGTGTTCGACCTGGACTTCGATGGGGAGGCCGTGCATGTCGTAGCCGGCCCGCTCGATGACATTGAGGCCGCTCATCCGCTTCTGGCGGAGAATGGCGTCTTTGATGATCTTGTTCCAGGCGGTGCCCAGGTGGATGTGCCCGGTGGTGTAGGGCGGGCCGTCCACGAAGAAGAATTGTTTGCCCGACTGTCGGAGATCTTTTACGGCGTGGTAGGTGTCGTGTTCCTGCCAGAATGTCTGGGCAGAGGCCTCGACTGCCTGTGCGTCATAGCTGCTGGTTACCTCTTTCACCTCTATCCCTCTCCCCGCCCGGTAGGGGGCGGGTGTTCATGAGGAGTAAAATGCGTCCTGAATGTCAAAGTAGTTTTTCAATGGGGTGGGTGGGTCGGGGCTTCACGTTCTCGGGGCCCCGCGGTGGCGAGTGGTGGGGGGTGGCTGAAGTTGGATCAGGTGACGGTCATTTATTCTGGATCGGGTGCCCGCCGTCCCCGCGCCGGGAGCTTGCCGCCCCCGGGCCCCCGGCGTGGCGATAGGCGGGGGATGGGCGGATGGTGATTGTCGATTGTTTCGGGGGTCTGCCGCTCCCTCCATTCGCCATGAAAGGGGATCATGGGGCCGGAAGGCCCCGTGATCCCCCAGGAAGGTGAGGGAAGAGAGGAGTGTGGACCTGGTGAGGGTCGGCTATTTAGAATGAGGAGTGTGCGGTCCGGTTCGGATCTTTAGATGTATGTTGTTCTCTCTCTGCCGGGGGACTGCCGCCCCCGGACCCCCGCGGTGGCGATAGGCGGGGGATCGCTGAAGTTGGATCAGGTGAGGGTCATCTATTCTGGATCGAGCGTGTGCCGTCTGCTTTAATCTTCACGAGAAGTGTGCAGACATCTCGCGCCGAGGGCGATAGGTCGAGGAGGGCTGGGTGGTAGTCTGGTGAAGGTTGGCTGGTTTGAACGGGGTGGATGCCGTCTGGTTCTGATCTTCTCGCTGTGTGTTGTTCGCCCTCCGCCGGGGGCTGGCCGCCCCCGGGCCCCCGCCACACGATAGGTCGAGGACGGCAGCACTCTCTTTATGGTCATCTATTCTGGATCGAGCGTGTGCCGTCTGCTTCAATCTTCACGAGACGAGAAGTGTGCAGACATCTCGCGCCGAGGGCTCTGCCTTCGCTCCCCCGGCGAGGGCGATCGGTCGGGGATGGCTGAGAGGTGGATCAGGTGACGGTCATCTCATTTGGATCGAGTGCCTGCCGTCCGCTCCACTCTTCATGAGGCGTGTGCAGTGCTTAGTGCCCAGTGCCCAGTGCCCCCGTCAATCGTTGGCCGACGAGGTCTGGGCGACGTGTCACGTGTCATCAATCCGAAAGGAGTGTGTTCAGTTTTTCGACCGAGATGTCGGCCTGTTTTAAAATATGTGAGAGGGTGGAACGTTTCACCGGGGTGTGCGCCGGGACGGTCAGTTTCAGGGTCGTGTCGGGAAGATGCTTGTGCAGGCGTGCAGGCGGATATGAGCGCCTCGCTGCCGGACCACCACCCATCCGTCCCTCTGGAGGGCGGTGATGATTCTGTCATAATTGAGGACCGGCACTTTGTTCATACCGCGATCTCGATCTGCTCGGCATTCTCGCTCAGGACACAGTCGTCCTCGACCGTCTCCAGGTAGAGGTCGATTGCCTCCCTGATATTGCGGAGTGCGTCTTCCCTGGTGTCGCCCTCGCTGATACACCCAGGAAGACTGGGGACATAGACGGTATACCCCCCTTCG
>JAQVHG010000021.1 GCA_028696365.1 Methanofollis sp. | reverse complement strand
GGTCTGTGCGGACTCGATCCCTTCGCCTCTCGGGGCGACGGTGATCCCGGTCACCGACGAGGCGCGGGGGTTGCCGACGACGAGAGTGATATGCTCCTTCTTTCCTTCAGTGAAGGCGTCGGGCTGTTCGGTGACGACCACGGTGAGCGGAGTCTCTTCAACCCTCACCGGAACGTTGGTGTTGAGGGTGCCATCTCCCCCGTAGTCCAGGGAGAACCACGGGTAGTAGATGCCGTCACGGGTGTTCTGGTCGGCCTTGACCGTGAAGGTGTACGAGGCGGTGTTCCCTGGCCCGATGGCACCCGCAGCCCCATAGTTCGTATCGCTGAGGGTCCTGATCTCGTTTCCTTTCAGCACGGCCCTGCTGATCTTGACCGGCTCGAGGCCGCCATTCTTGACTTCGACGGTGACGGTACCGGTGTCACCGGGCATGAGGGTGGCGGGAGAGACGCTTGTGTTCGTGACCGATACTGGTGATGCTGTTCCGGCCGTCATCGCCGCAGGGACGGCGGCGGCCGCAGAGCAGACAAGGATCATCAGCCCAAGTATGAGGGCGAGGGGTGTGCGATATGTCATGGATATGCTGATCTCCGTGGGTGGGCACCTGCGCCCACCGTTGTGTAAAGTAAGTTGTACATTTTGTATTTAATACATTACCATATGTCAAGGGGAGCATTCATATAGACAAACCTACCTTACATTTCTCTGCACCAGGCCGCCGCCGCGGCCACTGCTATATGGAGCACATTATGGATTCAGACGCATCCCTTATTGACATCCTTACCGCCCCCGACCGGTTCTTCCGATCGCTGGGCGAGAGAATCGAGAGTATCAAGGTACCGGGCCTCATCATCTTCTTCACCGCACTGCTTGCGGCGATGACCGGCTACTTCGCTGCTGGGGCCGTACCCCTGACCGGCGTGAGCGGTGCCGACGCAGAAACTCTGAAATCAATTCTCGGCCCTGCCACTGCAGTCATTGCCTTCATCACCGTCTTCATCGCCTGGGGCCTCCAGTCACTGGTCCTCCACGTGATCGCAAAAGTCCTCGGAGGCACTGGCTCATTCAAGTCGACGCTCGCCGTCGTCGGCTACGGCAACCTCCCACAGGTTCTGATGAGCATCCTTGGGCTTGCCCTCCTCCTCGTCTACCATATGGACGTCGAGAACATGGGTGCCGCCCTCGGCCTCACGGTCCTGGGGCTCATCTTTACCCTCTGGTCGGTGGTGATCTGGTTCTTCGGGTTCAAGCATGCCCACGAACTCACCACCGCAAAGGCAGGTGTGATCGTCGCGATCGTCTTCATCGTCTCGGTGGCCCTCTCTATCCTGTTCTAAGAGCGGACAGGACACCCCTGGACCTTCCAACCAGCACACATCACCATCGGTGGGACACGAATCTCTCCCTCATCCCACCCATTTTTTTGCAACATCATTTCCCACCTTCTCGCCACCTGAGAATTTCTGCCTGGATTGTATCTTTGAGATTATCGACTCTGTAGAAATCCTCTTGATAATTCTCTCTGGCGGGGGGGCTAGTCGCCCCCCCCCGAACCCCCTGCAACACGAGAGGTCGAGGACGGCAGCACTCTCTTGATGGTCGAGCATATCCCAAAACTCTCTAGGGTTGAAGACCTCCTCGAACTGAAGTGCTTCCTTCCAGAAATTCTAAACGCTCTCCTCGACCGGGGGGCTTGGCCACCCCCCGGAACCCCCCGTCGATGAAGATTGGCGGAGGGTTGCGTCTTCCCATCCCCATCCCGGGGGTCCGGGGACAGAGCCCCGGCGTGGGGAGGGTGAGGGGGAAGGTGACGAATGCATGGGTGCGCGATGAAAAAGTTGGGATCTCTTCATTGTCATCCATCGCCATCAATCGGTGAGGAGGAGGGAGGGAGGTGGATGACACGCATTCTCCCCATGATAAGTGAGGGTTTCTACAAAACTGGATTTTTACAGAGCCAAAATATCTGATCTTCAAGATGTGAGTGATAACAAACCTGAGAAGATCTCTGATCTTCCGAGTGCGAAGCACCCGCCAAGGGGCAAAATGATTCCTGACCGACGGTGAGGTTACTGATCTTCGTCAGGCGAGAAGATCTCCTCGATTGTTACATTAAAATAGCGGGCAATCTTGAAAGCAAGGTCAAGGGAGGGATCATATTTTTTCTTCTCAATGGCAATGATCGTCTGCCTGGTCACCCCCAGCGCCACCGCCAACTGCTCCTGAGTGAGGTCATGCAGTGCCCTGTAGACCTTGAGTTTATTATTCATCGTCCCCTTCATCCCAGAACGGCTTAATCGCGATGATCCAGAGGACCAGGTACAGGAGGATGATCCCACCCGAGAGCTCAAGGAGGAACATCCCGTCGTTCATCGCCCTCTCAAGATCGAGGAGCGCCCCTGAGACAAAAAAGCCCAGCCCAAAGAAGATCATCAAGAAAAGCGCGATCTTCAAGGTCTTCTCGGCCACCTGCTCCTCGACCCGACTCAACCGCTCGTCCCAGATCACTCCCTTCACCCGCTGCCTGCAGACAAAGACGAGAAGCAGGGCGATATAGAACGAGAGTTCTGCAAGACCTTCAAAGCCCGCGCTCATAGCAAGCGTGAAGACGACGATCTCCACGACGGCGATGAGGGCGATACAGAGGAAAAACCGGCTTCGATTCATGTACAGCGTTACAAATCGTGTTCGCGGCCACTGTTAATATACCTTGACATCTGGAAATTGGAGGAGAATTCACTCCATTGCCAGGTCATAGATCCTGGCATAATATCTGGATTGGAAGATCCCAAGCGGGATCGTGACCAGCGCAAAGAGGACAAACGCCACCACCTCATCAGGGATGAGCATGACAAGAGCGATGACCGCATTCACAAAGGCGGAGACAAGAACCACGGCGGCGACATACTGCCACAGCCCGATGCGATCGATACACCTCCAGATCTCTCCAAATGAGAACGCCGCAAAAAATCTCCGCTCGCGGGCAAACCTGATCATTGCAAGGTTCACAAATAGACCTGTCAGGATGTAGAGCACAAAGACGATAAGCGTCCCACCGATGATCTCGGTCAGATATGGCTCGATCGCACTGACGCCATCTGTCACATAAAGGATCACCACAGAACCGACAAGCACCATAAATGCCACGAGCACAGGGATGGCATAGAGCACCCAGATCAGACACAGTTTGATCCCGTCAAGAAACATCCCCATGGACCACTTCACCGGCGGCGCCGGGTTCTCCCCGCGCAACACCTGGACTATATACCCTGAATACAGAGGGAAGATGACCATACTGACAAGCAACTTGAGGGCGTCCTTCCACCGCCCCCAGAAAGTGCCCTTCGTATAGCGGGCTGCGTCCATAAAGAGTGCACCAAGATCCATTCAATATTCACGTCTCCCTCAGAGATGTGCAGAGATAATAGACAAGATTTGTGGTGTATGCCATGTGAGGCAGAACCATGAATCACAAGAAGAGAGATACATTACTGCCAGCACTCCTGCTCACACCCCTCTGTGGAGTGTGAAGGGAGTCTCTGAAAGGAATAGCGATGAAGTCTATAACACGTGACGGGAACACGTTCTACAACGGAGACTGCATCAGCGGCGCTAGAGAGGAGATCGAGGAAGGGTCTGTCGATCTGATCATCACCGACCCACCGTACGGGATCGGCGGCGACACTCTCCACCGTCACTACAACCGTGACGAAGGCTATGTGGTCGATGGATATGTCGAGGTGCCAGAATCTGAGTATGGGGAGTTCAGTCTCAACTGGATCCAGGAGGCCGAACGGGTGCTTAGGCCTGGTGGTTCAATCTATATCATTTCAGGCTACACCAACCTCTATCATATCCTCCACGCCCTGCGGCGGACCTCGCTGCACGAGGTGAACCATATCATCTGGAAGTATAACTTCGGGGTGTATACCAGCCGAAAATATGTCTCGTCCCATTACCACATCCTCTTCTACGAAAAACCTGGTGGCGAACGGACCTTCAACCTTGAATCAAGGTACGGAACAGGCGAACACGCACCCGACGGTGGATCTCTCAATTACCAGGACCGAGAGGACGTCTGGATCATCAACCGAGAGTATAAACCAGGGCAGGTGAAGAACAAGAACGAACTGCCGACTGCGCTCCTCACTAAGATGATTCAGTACAGCAGCAACAAAGGGGATATGATCTGTGACTTCTTTATGGGCGGATTCTCGACGGCGCAGGTGGCGATCGGACTTGGCAGAAAGTTTGTAGGGTTTGAAGTCTCTGAGACAATCTTCGATAACGGAGTCCAAGACCTCCAGACTGTCACTCTAGGGTCTCTTCTCAGTTCACTCCGCACCCCGGTGATCAGCGCCCCAAAAAACCAGCGGAAACGCTGGACTCCTGAAGAACGCCGTCGCCTTGGTCGACGATACAGAGAACTCCGAGAAAAGGGAACGACACGAAAACGATCCATCGAGATCCTTCAGGAAGAATTCGGGAGAGGGCGGTGGGCGATCGAGCGGGCGCTGAAAAAGAGTAAAGATCGGTTATCTCATTCATAATCAGGTCCGAACTTTTTGGGTCAATAAGAACGTCTTGAATTAATGCTACTTTGATGGAAACCATTCTGTAAAAACGGGCATGAACCCAGGATGCCCACTCATACGCGATTTAGAGGATTGACTGGTGTGAGCGTGACCCAGGCCCACCCGTCTTCCTTCCATCTTTCTCAAGTTCGCTCCGCTCACGCCCGTCATATCAATTGGGCCGATGACGGCACCGTCCTCGTCATATTTGTCTATTCTGCCTTCCCGGCTAAATCTTCGTCTCTGAATCTTGGGGATGCGACCAAAGGGAGCTTGAGAAAATCTTTGATCTTCGAGTGCGATTGAAAGGAGATGAAGAATTCAGGAAATCAGAGATTCTCTGTTTAGACAAATCTTTGATCTACCATGGACCTGACCAGAGGTTTTCGAAGCCAGTCCCCCCGCCAGAGTGAATCATCACAAAGATTTCTACAAAACTGTCAAAGTAATGTTTCGAGGTAGAGGAAGAAAGAATGGCTTTGTAGAAACTCTCTAGATCTCTCTCTGGCGGGGTCCGGGCGGCACTCGCCCCCGGCCAAAGAGGTGGGAAGGCGGGTGACACACGTCTATCTCCCCCACGCAAGAGGCGGGGTTTTCTACAGAGCCGTAGTTTCGCACTTGGGATTTACGAGCGCAAAAGACCCCACGATGATTTTCCTTTGATATGCGTGCAGGGTTCATGCCTGGTTTGCACCTTCGCACCACCTTCGCACTTTGGGGGTGGAAAGATAGGATGGGGCAGGATGGCTGCCGATCAGGATTTTCGCATCATGTAGAGTAGTACACGCGCGTATAAAGTGATCTTTGCACTGAAATAGAAGAACACAGAGCATGGTCGGTGGGTGTGGGTGTGTTTCTCGGCGGGGTGCAAACGATTTTCAATTCATGCCTGGCAGGGGTGAATTGTAATATGAGAGAAGTGACGGTGAGGATTGGTTTGCACCTCCCTGGTGCGAAGTGTCGGGGACGGTGTGCAAAGTGAAAGAATGGAGGGGTCGAGAAGATCGTTGGTCCCTGGACATTGTGGAAATCTTCTTGAGTTCATTCATAGTTCGTTCATGATGCCTTCCCGTCCCTATCTTCCTCCCGGGGGTCCGGGGGCAGAGCCCCCGGTGGGAGGGTGTATGAAGGTGTGACTATCAGGCGTGCGAGAAGAATGACCAGAGATCCTTCCATACCCCTGAGGATCTGTGATGAGAAATCTTCATCCCACATGCGTGAGCCCAAGACTCATGCCAGAATCCGCGGAACCAAAAAAAAGATTATTTCTTGCCATTGATCCGGATCACATGCCAGCCGAACTGGGTCTGCACCGGACCGACGACCTCGCCGACCTTCCCGGCAAAGGCGGCTTTCTCGAAGGGCCCGACCATCTGCCCCTTCCCGAACCATCCGAGTTTGCCCCCGTCCCGTCCTGACGGGCAGATGGAGTGCTTGCGTGCCAGGGCCTCGAAGTCCTCACCAGACTTGATACGCTCGATCAGTTCCTGTGCCTCGGGCATGCTCCCGACCAGGATATGAGATGCGTTGCACTGTACCATACAGAGAGGTGAGACGCCTGGGGATATGAATGCGTACGTCAGTCAGCGAAGGGCAGGTTCAGGACGCATCCGCCCCTCCCCTGACAAGCACATGGGTGTCCCGGCCAGTGTCACCGCTCCCGACTCCGGGATAGCGACCGGCACGATGCTTCTCTACAGCCTCTCTGACGGCCTCTGCAAGTTCATTGAAAAAGGCCGGACCTTTTCCGCCTTTCTGGACCACGCACCACGCCCCGGCACCGAGAGCAGCGGCATGGACTTTTTTGCGCCTGTCGCCGGTCATCAGGATACACGGGATGTCGTACCCGTCCTCTCGTATCGTTCTGATAAACTGGACACCGTTCATGCCGGGCATATCATAGTCCGAGATACAGACATCGAAATATTCGGTCTCAAGGACGTATAATGCCTCTTTCGCGGAGGTAACATGGGAAACGACAAAAGTACCAGTGTTTTCAAGGAATATCCTGATCACCCCAAGCAACCAGGGATCGTCGTCCACCACAAGTACGCGGACCTCAGCAGGGGGGTATGGGGGCATGATGTGGTAATGATATATACAATTATTAAAATATTTCGTATTCTACTGCCTGCTTGAAAGAACATATCTCGTGCCCCAGGTGTTCCAGGGAAAATTCTCATCTTCCCTGGGGGGAGATTTCCCTGAAAGAGAAATTCGATGAAACATACACTATTTTCATATTTAGTCACTTCTAAAGAGATCAATTATATTTTCCTCGCGACAAATACCCTCAGACCACCTGAGACCCCCGCTATTGGTGTGAAAATCTTCGAAGTCAAGGAATCGTTTATTTCTGATGAAGATCAGAAGATAGGTATGAACACAAAGGTCCTTGCTGGAGCCATCCTCCTGGTCCTTGCCGCCTGTCT
This sequence comes from Methanofollis sp., assembly GCA_028696365.1. GTDB lineage: Archaea > Halobacteriota > Methanomicrobia > Methanomicrobiales > Methanofollaceae > Methanofollis. The sequence goes on along the minus strand of JAQVHG010000021.1, from coordinate 10,208 downwards.
GATCGGTGCAGGATGCACCTCGGCAGACCAGAAAGAGACTCCCCAGACAACACCTGTGCCTGAGACGCCGACCGAGACCCCGGCCCCGACGCCGACCGAGAACGAGACCGTCGGGATGCCGAACCCGGCCGCGGTCTGGTGCGAAGAGATGGGCTACGGCTACGAGATCAGGAAAGACGCCGATGGGAACGAGTACGGCGTCTGTATCTTCGAGAACGGTACCGAGATGGACGCATGGGAAGTATATCGCGCTGCCATGACCACGCCTGACTTCGTCTTCAACGAGACCGCAGACAACACCTCTGTCGAGGTGGCGGCCGGGAGTATTGTGCAGGTCGACCTGAGGGAGAACCCGACGACCGGATATGAGTGGAACGCCACTCTCTCTGACGGGTTGAACCTCATCAACGACACCTACACCGTCGACCCCCACCCTGAGGGCATGGTCGGTGTCGGCGGCACCCACACCTGGCTCCTTGAGGCCACCTGCGAAGGGGACCAGACCTTCTCTGCGATCTACAAGCGCCCGTGGGAGAACACGACCGGGACCGAGGAGAACTTCACCCTCGCGCTCACCGTCGTTCCCACCGCCTGAAGGGCGTCCAGACCATCATCCCCTTTTTTCGGCTTTTTGAAATCCTCACCGATTCTTGATACGAGCGTGTCGCACGCGCGTTTCCATAGTCTCTCTCTGGGGGCTCTGCCCCCGGACCCCCGAGAACACCCGAGAGCACGATGAGGCAATGTAGGCAGAATAGACGATCATGACGAGGGTGTTGCCGCCCTCGACCTATCGTGACGCGGGGGGACCGGGGGGCGGCCAAGCCCCCCGCAGAGATAATTGTCAGGAAGGTATCTATACAACTTTTTTCGCGTCTAATTGATATAGGAGGAGAGGCATGCCCCCCCAAGGAGAGAGATCATGAAGGTCACTGCGTTTGTCGGGAGCCCGCGGCCTGGCGGGAACACCGAGGTGCTGGTCAGGGAGGCCCTCCAGGGTGCGGAGGACGCCGGGGCCGAGACGACCCTGGTCTACCTCAATGATGCCGCCTTCCTGGACTGCCAGGGGTGCGGCTTCTGCAATGACAGCGGCGAGTGCAAGCTCGAAGACGACATGGCCGGGCTGTACCCGATGATCGAGGAGGCCGACGGGATCATCCTGGGCTCGCCGGTCTACTTCGGGATGGTGAGCGGGATCACCAAGAGTTTCATCGACCGGTGGTATGCCTTTATGGGCCCCGGGTTCTCCCCCAGGCTCAGGCCAGGGAAGAAGGCGGCGATCATCCTTGCGCAGGGCGATCCCAACCCCGACGTCTACGGCCCCATGGCCACCCACCTTGCGGTCACCCTGGAGTTCTTCGGGATCGAGGTGGCGGCGCCCCTCGTCGGGGCCGGACTCATCGACGTCGGCGATGCCGTAAAGGACAGGGAACTCATGCAGCGGGCCTATGAACTGGGGAGGAGCCTCGTATCAGGATGAGAGGTCTTGAATTTCTGGCTCTGTAGAGACCCTCTGGATGGGGCTCTCTGGATGGGGAGGCGTGCCGCCCCCCAACCCCCGCGCCGCGGCGATTGGCTAGAGGACAAGAATCTGTGGATCTTGTGCGTGCTCTCTTTTCTGATCCATGGTCCGCCGCCCTCGACCAATCTTCATGACAAGGGGCGAAGGGGGCCGGAGGCCACCGAGCACCGTTGTCGGGAGATCGAGTGGAGGTTAGTTGAGGTAGTGCAGGCGAGTGTCCTCTCATCATTCACCAGGGGTTGGCCCCCGGACCCCCACAGATGAAGATTAGCGGGGGATCGCATCCCTTCGTCACGATCATCGCTCTGCCTTCCCGCTCCCTATCGCCATCCTGGGGATCCGGGGCGCTGCCCCCGACATGGTGGTGTGGGAAGGCGAATGTATAGATGCGCAACGAAGAGGGGAAGATCGCCCCCCCATTTCTACTGTTATCTTCTGGGAAGGGAAGAACTGGAGAGTTTCGGGATGACCTCGTAGTGAGGGTTTTTCAGAGACTGAAAGCACCAAAGAAGGGGAGGAGAGAAATTCTCGCAAATGATCTCAGGCAGGGGACTCTTCCCTTTCGCACCTGGTCAGATAGGACTCCGCCTCAGAGAGAAACCGCTCGGTGCCGGAATAAAACTCGCGGCCCAGCAAGAAGATCCTGGCGGCGTCCCCGACTGCAGAGTGCGGGCGGATGGACGGGAGATAGCGATCAGGTACTGCATATGAGAAACGGTTGGACCGTATTGCTCCCCTCTCCGCCTCGAACCCGATGATGCAGGCCGAACGGTCAAGGGAAAGGAAGTTTTTCATCTGGAGGGCTTTCTTGATGTCACGCTGGAGGTCAGTGCAGCGATACGGCGCAAGGTCGAACCCCGCCATCTCAAGGGCCTTGCACTCCATATTCTTTGCGAAGAACGAGAACCGATCCACCTCTTCTTCCAGGCAGATCCGTTCCATGAATTCCCTGAGGTCGTGGAAGGACGCCGTCACGATCTCTCTCGCCGCCCGCCACTCCTTGCGGTCAAGGCGGTGACGCGGGTTGTATGCAATATCCGCGTGCCTCATCCCTGAGTTCACCACCCGCGTCACCACCCCGGTCTTCCTGCCGAGGGCGTCGGTCGTGTTCAGCCAGACCTCGACCTCGATGTCATATCCTGACCTCAACCCAGCAAACTCAGCCTCGTCGGTCATGGGATCATAGATGACTGCCCCGACCTCGATTGGCATGACCAGACCACGGTGCGTCCCGTAGACATGCCCAAACTCCATGTCGACGCAGGCGACCCGGCCGCTCTTCTGGTTCATCTAATCGACGGGCTCGAAGGCACTCTTGGGGGCGTTGCACCTGGGACAGACCCAGTTCTCAGGCAGATCCTCGAAGGGGGTGTTCGGGGCGATGCCCTGAGTATAGTCCCCGGTCTTGGGGTTATAGAGATAGCCGCACTTCGTGCACTTATACATCTGCATACCCCCCCAATAGCAATACCATCATATATGCCTTATGCGGCCTGGTCCAACCGACGGTACCAGAGATACATCGACTCGCACCGCCCACAGATCTGGGTGTTGTTGACGAGGGTACCGCCATATCGATACCCGGCCCCTGCAAAGAGGCGGGTGACCGGGGGCCACTCTGCCCGTGCAATAGTATAGGCGACGATCATCCCGGCCCGCCGCATCGAGGCTTCCATCAGATGCAGGAGGTGCACCGAGAGCCCGAGTCCGCGACAGGACCGACTGACCGCGAAGTCAGTCATCTCCACGTTTTTTCCTGTGAGGTCCATCTCGGCAGAGGAGGCCCCGACCACCTGTCCCTCGTGCTCGACGACGAAGAACCTGACCGAATCCCTCATCGCTGATCTGATATACGCAGGGTCGTCGATTGGGAAGGGGTAGGTCGCAAAAGTCTGTGCATAGAGGGCAGCCAGGGCAGACGCGTCCTCCGTACTCGCCTCCCTCATCTCAAAACTCTCTGGGAGAGGGCGGTCGGGATGTCCTGACCCGGTACCGGAGAGCACCGGGGCCGTCACGTCGCTCCTGGCCCGTTCTGGATCGAGAAAATACCCAAGAAAATATCCATCTTCCACACCACCAAAGAGCCCTGGTACCCGCCCCTCCACTTGGTACCCCGCCCTGAGAAACACCTCCAGAGCGCTTGCCTGGACACGGCAGAAGACCTTGGTGTAGCCACGTTCCCGTGCAAGGTCCAGGAGTCGGCCAGGCATCACGTCACCGTCGGCAGGATCGAGACTGAGCAGATAGACCCGGTTGTTGACCGGGCCATGCTGGACCCTCGATCCGCCGATGGTCACCACCGCATCAGGCATCGATGCGCCGCTCCATCCGCTCGGTGTGCTCAGGGACCAGTGTCGAGGCCTCGTCGAGGTCGGAGAGGATCTTGGCGATCCCGACCGGACCTGGTTCTTCAGCACTCTCTTCCTTGAGTTGGAGGCTACACTCCACGCAGTTCCCGTCGCAGTAGACCGAGCGGTAGTCTTTTGGCTCCTGGTAGGTGGTGATCACCCCCTCGTAGTTGCGCAGCACCACCTTGTTGTCGGCCCAGGAGAGGACGTACGTCGGCATCAGCGGGATCTTGCCTCCACCGCCTGGTGCGTCGACCACATAGGTGGGAACCGCAAACCCGCTCGTGTGCCCGACCAGGTTCTCGATGATCTCGATCCCCTTTGCGACCGAGGTCCTGAAATGCGAGAGCCCCTCAGAGAGGTCGCACTGGTAGAGATAGTACGGGCGGACCCGGTTCCTGACCAGTTTGTGCGCAAGGGCACGCTGGAGCCTGGGGCAGTCGTTGACATTGGCGAGGAGGACGGTCTGGTTGCCGAGGGGGATGCCAGCGTCGGCAAGTCTGCCGAGTGCTGCCTCTGAGGACGGGGTGAATTCCTTAGGATGGTTGAAGTGGGTGTTGATCCAGAGGGGGTGGTGGCGGGCAAGCATCTGAGCGAGGTCGGGAGTGACCCGGTACGGGAGGACGACCGGCACGCGGGTGCCGATCCGCACCACCTCCACATGCTCGATGGCGTCGAGTTCGGTGAGGATCCAGTCGAGGGTCTCGTCAGGGAGCATGAGAGGGTCGCCGCCCGAGAGGAGGACGTCGCGCACCTCGGGGTGATCTCTGATATAGCCAAGCCCGGCCTCGACCTCCTTCCTAGCCGGGACCGAGTCGAGATCGCCGACTTTCCGTTTCCTCGTGCAGTGTCGACAGTACATCGCACAGACATTTGAGACCAGGAAGAGCACCCGGTCCGGGTAGCGGTGGGTGATGCATGGCGCTGTCATGTCGACGTCCTCGGCCAGGGGGTCTGTGAGGTCGTAGTCCTCTACCTCCAGTTCCCTCACCGAAGGGAAACACTGCATAAAGACAGGATCGTTTCTGAAGTCTTCAGGGTCGATGAGAGAGAGGTAATAAGGGGTGACGCAGAGTGGGAACCGCTCGACGGTCCGCTCCAGTTCAGATCGTTCCTCGGGCGGGAAGGTGATCCCGAGGGCTCGTTCAAAGGTCTTGATCTCCCTGACCGAATGACTGACCTGCCAGCGCCAGTCTTTCCACCTGGCAACGGCCGTATCGGCATCGATTCGCATGGCGATCTCATGTGCTGTCGTCGTGTCGGCGGTCATATATGCGCTCCGTGCCCGAGCTATATTCCATATGATAGATATAATGTCGGGCATATTTTTTTATAGAATGGTTTTTTGGAAATTACCTCTCCCGCAAATCCCTCCGGGGCGGACGGCCCCTCGGGTTCACTCGGAGGGATTTATCGGGAACTGCGGCAAACCTGTAGGGCGCAGATGTATTACCACCTCATCCTCACCGACGCCTGCAATCTCTGCTGCTCGTACTGCCGTGCCAAAGACTTCGAGGAGTGCGACCCCTTTGGGGAGGGAGTGACCTTCGACGAGGACGTCCCGCCCGAACTCTCCTTCGACCTCAGCGACCTCTACCAGTTCCTCGCAGAAGACCCCGACGCAGTCCTCACCTTCTATGGCGGCGAACCGCTGATGCGCCTCGACCTGGTCAGGGAGGTGATGGACCATGCCCCGGTGGGGCGGTTCATGCTCCAGACCAACGCGATCCGCCTCGACCGGCTGGAACCGGGGTACAGAAACCGGTTCTCGACAGTCCTCGTTTCCATCGACGGACCCGAATCCCTCACCGACGCCCACCGCGGGGACGGGGTCTACCGGCGGGTGATGGAGAACGTCCACGGCCTTCTGGACGACGGATATTCCGGCGAACTCATCGCCAGGATGACGGTCACCGAGGAGACCGATATCGAGGAGGCGGTCCTTCATCTTGCAGAGAACTCCGACCACTCCTTCTCGTCCATCCACTGGCAGATCGACGCCAACTTCTGGGGCGACTACTCGACGCGTGACTTCGGGCGCTGGGCGGAGGGGTCGTACAACCCCGGTATCCGCCGTCTGGTCGCCCACTGGGTGGAGAAGATGAGGGAGGAGGGAGTGGTCCCGAAGTGGTATCCTCTCCTCGGCGTGACCGAAGACCTCCTCCTGGGCAAGGAGAGCCGCCTGCGGTGCGGGTGCGGGTATGCGAACTACACCGTCATGACCAATGGGACGATCATCCCGTGTCCCTGCATGGTCGGGATGAAGGAGTGGTACCTCGGGCACGTGGCGGAGACCAGGCCGCAGGACCTGCCCGCGGTCCCGGTCGGCGGGGCCTGCACCACCTGCGACCTTGCGGGGTTCTGCGGGGGGCGGTGCCTGTACTCCAACGTCCTCAACCCCTGGCCTGCAGAGGGGCGGCGTCAGGTCTGCGAGACGGTCCGAAACCTCCGTGACGCCGTCGTCTCGGTCCTCCCCGAGATCAGGGAATTGATCCAGGAAGGGGTCGTGACCCTCGACGACTTCGCGTTCGAGCGTTACAATGGGTGCGAGATCATCCCGTGACCGATTCCGAAGGGTGAAGAGGAGGCGGTGAAGTGCTCTGTTCCTGTCACCACCACGGCCATGAGAAGAGGAATCGGAATCGAGAGTTTCAACTGAGTCCATGGTCTGGAAGATCCCGGCGGAGTTTTTCGAGAGGATGAAAACCCCTCGCTGGAGAAGAAGTTTTCCGGCCCTCCCTGATCGAAGCCTTCAGGTACTCAGGAAGAGAGATATTCTTTGATGCGACCGACCCCCCTCGATGACTACCTTGAGGCGTTCATCGCTGCCGACGGGACGCCGACCGTCCGCGACGAGGTGACCTGCGGCGGGGCGACCGTCCCGCGGTACGCCAACGAGTTCTGGACGGCGCGCCAGAGGCAGGCGTCGTCGATCCACGAGGTTTCGTACCGAGCATGCTTCAAGCCCCAACTCCCGCGGTTTTTCATCAACCGGTTTACCAGGCCAGGAGACCTTGTCTACGATCCTTTCAGTGGGCGAGGGACGACGGCGGTGGAGGCCGCACTCCTCGGCCGGCGTGTCGTTGCCAATGATGCAAACCCCCTCTCCGAGATCCTGGCGCGGCCCCGTCTCTCCCCGCCCGACCTCGAGGAAGTCGAGACGCGCCTCGAAGAGATCCCGCGGGGAGTGGGACTGTGTGCCGGGACCGACCTCTCGATGTTTTATCATCCAGAGACCGAGGGGGAACTGGTCGCCCTCAGCGCGTACCTCACCGGCAGGGGCGACGAGGAGGACGCCGTCGACCGCTGGATCAGGATGGTGGCGACCACCAGGCTCACCGGGCACTCCCGCGGGTTCTTCTCGGTCTACACTCTCCCGCCCAACCAGGCGGTCTCGCCTGAGAGCCAGCGGCGGATCAACAAGAAACGCGGTCAGGTGCCTGAATACCGCGACACCCATGCCCTCATCCTCAGAAAGTCCAGGCGGCTCCTTGGGCGGTTGGACGAGGACGACCTTGCGGCCCTCCGCCGCGCCGGAGAGGACGCCCTCTTCCTCACCGGCGACGCCACCTCGACGCCAGCCATCCCCTCTGGCTCGGTCGCCCTCACCGTCACCTCACCTCCCTTCCTCGACATCGTCCAGTATGCCAGGGACAACTGGCTCAGGTGCTGGTTCAACGGCCTGGACGCAGAGGCGATCGACGAGAGGATCACCACAGCGAGGAGCGTCGAAGGGTGGGAGGAGACGATGGGCCGGGTCTTTGCCGAACTCTTCAGGGTGACACGCCCCGGCGGATGGGTCGCCTTCGAGGTCGGCGAAGTGCGCAATGGCAGCGTCGCCCTCGACGAGCACGTCGTCCCGCTCGGGGCGAGGGCCGGGTTCATGCCCGAGGGCGTGATGGTCAACACCCAGGCCTTCACCAAGACCTCGAACATCTGGGGGATCAGGAACAACCGGGGAGGGACGAACACGAACCGGATTGTTCTTTTCAGGAAACCGGAATGACTCCGAAAAAATTCGTAGATATCGATCCAGATATATATTGCATCTCCCATGATCGTTCATGGACCGCTGGATCCTCCTGCCCCTCATCGGGGCCGCCCTGATCATCCTCGTCTCCGGGTTTGTGCTCGTCCTTCCCGACGACGAGAAAGAGATCGAAGAGAGCGGGTTGCAGACCTTCGCCTCCGACGACGAGGTGATCAGGTTCCTCAAAGCCCATGCCTCGCACGACAAGACCCCTGACCACGCCACCGGCGCCGCACCCGACGCCCCGCTCGCCCCCACCGCGCCCCCGGCTGAATCCGCCGGGGCGGCCGACTACTCCTCGACAAACGTCCAGGTCGCCGGAGTGGACGAGGCCGACATCGTCAAGAACGACGGCACGTATCTCTACCTTCTCAGGGACGGCGAGGTGGTGATCGTCCGTGCCGTCCCGGCGGATGAAGCGGCAGTCGTCGGCCGTGCCTCCGTGGACGGGAGGCCGCAGGCCCTCTTCCTGGAAGGCGACCGCCTCGTCGTCTTCACCGAGGAGGTGCAGGACGACCTTGTCACCCCCGAGGGGAGTGTCGCCCCGGTCCCGGTGCACAGGACCGTCACCTCGGCCCAGATCTGGTCGGTGCAGGACCGGGAGGATCCTCACCTCATCGAGAACATCACCATCACCGGCAGTTATGAGGAGGCGCGGCTCATCGATGGCGAGGTCTGGCTCATGACCGTGGAATACCCCAGGGCCCCGGACTATCCCCTGCCCGAGGCCGGCGGCGTCCGCCCGCCCATTTACACCCCGCCGGTGCCCCAGCAGTATTACGCCTTCCACACCCTCGCCTCCTTCCCGGTCGCGGGGGGGAGCGAGGCTTCGGCGGTCTCCTTCCTCCTCGGGGAGGGAGGGACGATGTACGTCTCGGAAAAAAATCTCTATCTCGCCTACCCTGACCGCCCGACAGGCGAGTCGGTCATCCACCGCTTCGCCCTCACGCCCCGCGGCGCCGCCTATGCGGCGACCGGCATGGTCAACGGCACGGTGAAGGACCAGTTCTCCATGGACGAGGCCGGCGACACCCTGAGGGTGGCGACGACGGCCTTCCAGAACAACAGCACGAGCGGGGTCTATCTCCTCGACGACCAGATGGAGGTGCGGGGCGCCCTCGAGGGGATCGCCCCAGGCGAGCAGATCTATGCGTCCCGTTTCATGGGTGACCGCCTCTACCTCGTCACCTTCAAACAGATCGACCCCCTCTTTGTCATCGACCTTTCAGGGACGAAACCCGTCGTTCTCGGCGCCCTGAAGATCCCGGGCTACTCCGAGTACCTCCACCCCTGCGGCGACCACTGCCTCATCGGCGTCGGCCGGGAGACCTCGGTGAACGAGTGGGGTGGCACCGTCACCAGAGGCCTGAAGGTCGCCCTCTTCGATGTCGGCAATGTCTCGGCCCCGACCGTCCTCGACACGGCGATCATCGGCACCATGACGACACAGTCTCCGGCCCTTGACGACCATAAGGCCTTTTTCTTCGACGAAAAACGCGGCGTCCTCGTCCTCCCGGTGTACGACCATGGACAGAATTATCCTGTCTCTTCCTCTCCCTGGAACGGGGCGTACGTCTTTGCCGTCTCTGAAGAGGACGGCATCGACCATACCGGCACCATCGCCCATGAATCCTCCTGGGACGGGAGGGTGGAGCGGACGGTGCGCTTCGACGAGACTCTGGCCACCATATCCGACCTCTCCGTTGTCCTGACCTCTCTTCCCGACTGCATCCGCACCGGGGAAGTCGTCATCGGCGAGTCGCCGGCGGCACCTCCGGTGCAGACCGACGGAGTGCCCCCTCCCCCTGAGATCAGTCTCTGACGCCCCCGCGCTCAGGTCACCGAGACGCGTGCAAAACGCCAGCGGGCAAGGAGGTAGGTGAGAGCGGCAAAGACGAGGAGGACGCACAATGAGAAGGCGACATCCGTGGCCGTCGTCACATAACGGACGCCGAGGGCGGTGAAGTCAGGCCCAATGGCGAAGTACCTGAGACCGGTGATGAGGTGGGTGAGGGGGTTTGCCGCGGCAAGGGCCCTGAGAGCGTCGGGCAGGGTGGCCGTCGGGTACAGAGCGTTCGAGGCGAAGAAGATCGGGAGAGTAAGAAGAGTGATCACCGCCTGCAACCCTTCGGGCGTCTCCATCGTGACGGCGATCGCCGAGGAGAGGAAGAGGAACCCGAGGGCGAAGACCCCGACGAAGACGAGCATGCCGGCGATGGCCGCCACCGTCTCCACCGCCCCGAAACCCACAAAAAACTCGACGCCGAGGAGGAGCCCAAACCCGGTGATGACGATTGCCTGGAGGTAG
>JAQVHG010000020.1 GCA_028696365.1 Methanofollis sp. | reverse complement strand
AGTTCAGAAGTTCGAGTGGATATTCAAGTTTCTGAGAGTTTTGGGATATGCTGGCTTTGTAGAAACCCTCGCATACTGTGTGGGGAGAACGTGTGTCACCCTCCTTCCCGCATCTCCGTGCCGGGGGTGCTGCCCCCGGACCCCCGAGAGCACGATGAGGGCGGGAAGGCACAATAGATGATCATAAAGAGGGATTGTCGTCCTCGACCCTCGACCTATCGTGTTGTGGCGGGGTGTTTGGGGGGCGGCAAGCACTCCGCCAGAGAGATTCATTATGAGGATTTCTCCAGAGCCGATATGCTCTTTGAGTGGTGACTCCAGAGGGAATTTCTTTTCTTATCACTATGAATTAACCTATCGTTCAGAACAATTCAGATGAATGAAATGCCCTTGTGATACTAATCATACCAATCAGAAAAAAGATAAGATTAAATAACGCACCTTCAGAATTATATCACATAGAGTTGATGTACTGTGTCACGACACACCTTTTTGTATCTCTGCGTATCGGCAGCCCTCATGGCATGCCTCTGCATCGCAGGCTGCACCGGCACCCAGGGCGGCTCCACCGTCCAGAACGGCTCTGGCGACGCTGAGACCGTCACCATCACCGACAGCGCTGGCCGCAGCGTAACCGTACCAGCCACCGTCGAACATGTGGTCTGTTCAGGTTCAGGCTGTCTGCGCTACCTCACTTACCTCGACGCCCAGGACCGGATCGTCGGCGTCGACGACATCGAACAGCGTGAAGAGCCCATGGACGCCCGTCCCTACTTCCTTGCCAACCCTCAGTTCAGGGACTACCCCCTCATCGGTGAGTTCAGGGGCCACGACGACCCCGAGAAGATCCTCGCCCTTCAGCCAGATGTGATCTTCAAGACCATGGCTACCTCAGGCTACGACCCCGACGAACTCCAGCAGAAGACCGGCATCCCGGTCGTCGTCCTCAACTACGGTGATCTGAGTTTCCAGAGGGACAACTTCTACCAGTCGCTGCGGATCATGGGCGAGGTGCTTGGCTCCGACGAGCGTGCTGAAGAAGTGATCGCCTTCTTCGACGAGCGGATCGCCGACCTGGACAATAGGACCAAGGACGTCCCTGACAGCGAGAAGACCCGCGCCTATGTCGGCGGGATCGCCTATGCCGGGCCCCATGGGCTCCAGTCCACCGAAACCTCGTACCCGCCGTTCCTCTTCGTGAACGCAGCCAACGTCGCCTACGACACCTCGAAGACCCCTGAAGAGCAGATTCAGACCGGCACCCCGATCGCCAAGGAGAAGGTCCTCGAGTGGGACCCTGACATCATCTTCATCGACCTCGCCACCCTCCAGCTCACCGACGGTTCCAGTGCCCTCGATGAACTGAAGAACGATCCCTCGTACGCCGGACTCACGGCAAAGAAGAACGGTGAGGTCTACGGCGTCCTCCCGTACAACTGGTACAACCAGAACCAGGGTTCCATCCTGGCCGACGCCTACTATGTCGGTAAAGTGCTGTACCCCGATCAGTTCGCCGATATCGACCCGGCCGCCGAAGCCGACGAGATCTACACCTTCCTGGTGAAGAAACCGGTCTTTGGCGAAATGAACGAAGGCTTCCAGAACATGGCGTTCACGAAACTGAATCTCTAAACAGAGATGAGAGAGGTGAAGGATGCATCTTGCTGACGGGGAGGTTCCCCAGGAATATCTCCATTACACCGGCCGGAAGATCTCGGCCATCATAGGAGGAGTAATCCTCCTCATCCTCCTTCTCATCCTCTCCATTTCGGTGGGTGCAGTCTGGATCCCGCCCGCCGAGGTGGCGACCGCCCTTGTCTCCGGGCTGATCGAACGGGTCAGCGGTCTCCTCAACCTCTCGTTCCCGAACCCCTTCGCCGGCCAGGTCACCCAGATGAACGACTCGATCATCTGGAACATCAGGCTCCCCCAGGCTCTGGCAGGGATCGCGGCCGGGCTCGGGCTCTCGGTCGCCGGCGTGGCTATGCAGTCGATCCTCAGGAACCCGCTCGGCTCTCCCTACACCCTCGGGATCTCCAATGCCGCCGCGTTCGGAGCGGCCTTTGCGGTGATGATCCTCGGGGCCGGGACGATGCAGAGCACCGGCACCTCGGTGAACATCTCAAACCCCTATATCACCACCATCTCCGCCTTCGCCTTTGCACTCCTTGCCACCTTCGTGATCCTAGGCATCTCAAAGATACGGCGGGCCTCGCCTGAGGTGATGGTCCTTGCCGGGGTCGCCCTCGGATCTCTTTTCACCGCGGGGACGATGTTTCTGCAGTACTTTGCCGACGACACCCAACTCGCCGCGATGGTCTTCTGGACCTTCGGCGACCTGGGCCGGGCAAGTTGGAACGAACTTCCTATCATCGCCATCCCGGTCATCCTCGCAGCAGTATACTTCTACTTCAACAGCTGGAACTACAACGCCATCGACGCCGGGGACGAGACCGCAAAGGGGCTCGGTGTCAACGTGGAACGAATCCGGCTCGTCGGGATGCTCCTCGCCTCCATGGTCACCGCCATCGTCGTCGCTTTCCTCGGGGTGATCGGGTTTGTCGGGCTTGTCTGTCCGCACATGGTCAGGCGGGTCATCGGCGACGACCACCGCTTCCTCATCCCGGGATCCTGTGTCGCAGGAGCGGTGCTTCTCCTCGCCGCCGACACCGTGGCCAGGGTCATGCTCGCCCCCCACATCCTGCCGGTGGCGATCCTCACCGCCTTCATGGGCGCCCCGGTCTTCCTGTATCTGCTTGTAAGGGGGTATGCACGATACTGATCGAAGTCTCAGATGTCAGGTTCGAGTACAAATCACGGGCCGTCCTCAAGGACGTGGAGTTCTCAGTTGAGAACGGACAGATCGTCTCGATCATGGGCCCAAACGGCGTCGGAAAGACGACGCTGCTCAAGTGCATGAACGCCATTCTCCGCCCCAAAGCCGGGTCGGTGATGGTCGGCGACGACGACGTCCTCACTCTTGAACAACTCGAGATCGCAAAGCGGATCGGGTATGTCCCGCAGCGGTGCGAGACCGGGCGGCTCACCGCCTTCGACGCCATCCTGCTGGGCCGGCGGCCGTACATCCGCTGGAAGGTGACCGAGCACGACCTCAAACTCGTGGACGCGGCGATCAAGAGGCTCTGCCTCCAGGATCTCTCGCTCAGATTCATCGACGAGATGAGCGGCGGCGAACTCCAGAAGGTGAGCATCGCACGGGCCTTGGTCCAGGAGCCCAGGGTGCTCCTCCTCGACGAACCCACGAGCAGTCTCGACCTGCGCAACCAGATCGAGATCATGGACACCGTGCGCGAGGCGGTCACCACCCACGACGTCGCTGCGGTCCTCACCATGCACGACCTCAACACCGCCCTCAGGTACTCGGACCGCTTCATCTTTCTCAAGGGCGGGACGATCTATGCCGCCGGGGGATCCGAGATCGTGACCCCTGAGGTGATCGCTGCCGTCTATGGTGTGCCGGTCGAGGTGGAAACCCACCGCGGGTTCCCGCTCGTGATCCCGGCCATATAAACAGCAACCTTTTTTGCCCTGGCCCCTCATCCAGAAGTATGCCTCCAGAGCGGGCGCAGGCCTACCTCACCCTTGCCGGGCGTTCGGGCTGGGCGCTCCTCAATACCTATCATGCGGTGCTGCGTGATCGCGGCGCCCGCCCGGCAGAGGTCCACCTCGTCGCCTGGGAAGAGAGCCGGCTCGGCCCGGTGCTGGAAGGGCTCAGGCTGATCTCTGAGCGCTATGGATTCTCTCCTAAAATTTCAGTCATCAGGGTGACCGAGGGGGACTATGCCGCCGCCGGGAGGGAGGTGACCGGGCTGGTCCGCTCCCTTGTCGCCAGGGGTTTTGAGACCGCCCTCGACATCACGCCAGGACGAAAGGCGGCGATCGTCTCGGTCTGCCTGGACCTTGCCGCCGCCAGCCTCCAGGTCGACCATATTTATTATCTCGGCCTGCCCATCCCCGACCCCCCGGCCAGGCCCTACCTCCTCATCCCGCTCCATATCCAGCCTCTCCGCGACCTCGTCGAGGAGGAGAGCAGATGAGCGAGATGGTGATCACGAGCCAGGAGATCCCGGCCCTCATCAACTATTTCGGCGGCGAGGTTACCATCTCGTATCCGATCTACGGGATCCGTCTCCTCGAAGCGCGGCCCAGAGGCACCGGCTACCAGATCTCCATCCTCTCAAACCCCGACGAGTTCTATGCCGCCTCGCTCAGGTTCGGCGAGCACGCGATGGAGATGCCCTTCTTCTCGGATTTCGAGGAGTGTCTGCTTGCAAGCGGGGTCACGACCTATGTGAACATGGAGGAGTTCAGGGAGAAGGCGAAGGTCTACCGCGGGCTGAAGAAAGAGATCTCCTTCGGGCTCGACACCAACCTGATGTACCACCGCTTCTTCACCACGAGCCGCGCCCTCCGTCCCGACGAGGTGATCCTCACAGGGGTCGTGCGCCAGGAGATCGAGTACGTCCTCAACCACAAATATTCATCCCGTTTCATCGCCGAACTTCGGGAGAGCGCACCCGAAGCCAGTTGGTACATCGCCGAGTTCGAGAACCGCCGGAAGAAAAAATCGAGAAAGGCGGCGTACCTCGCGATGCCCGAGTACAAGGCCCTCCGCGACCGGGCCATCCTCGTCGATGAGGGGGAGAAGGCGGTGCACGCCACCCGCGAGAACGACCAGATGATCGTCGAGGCCCTCCGCCGGTTCGAGGAGAAACGGTTCGGTCTGCCGGTCCTCCTCACTGCGGACGGGGCGATGGCCGACCTCTGCGATGCCGAAGGGGTGGAATATTTTCTCTTCAGGGCACCTTACCATCCACGACCCCACCATGCCTCGCCAGACACCTTCTTCAGGCTCGTCGCCCACCTCGCCCTCTCCTTCGGGGTCGTCACCATCGACTCGGCCGTGCTCTTCGGCGAGTTCGGGGGGAAGGGCGACGATCCCGATGCCTTCAGGCTCACCTTCATCGGCGATGACCGTCATACTGAGTGCGAGAGGGACATCGAGGTATGCAGGAAACTTTCGGCGCTGGGGATCAGGCGATAAGGCACGTCCTCTTCGACATGGACAACACACTCTGGGACTTCGTCGGCGCGAAAAGGGAGGCGTGCCGGGCGGTCGTCGAAGATCTCGGGGCGGGCGACGCCGACGCACTCTACCAGTACTTCAGGCGTCCCGGCGTCGGCTACGAGGACCTGCAGAATATCAGGGACTATCTTTCCGGGCTCGGGGCAGAGAGGGAGGCCTATGGCCGTGCGTGCTGGATCTACGAAAGGGCCAAGCTCACCACGATCAGGCTCTTCGACGGAGTGGAGGAGACCCTGGAGGCCATCGCCGGTGCCGGCCTCACCATGGCCGTCGTCACCGATGCCTACTCCTTCCAGGCGTTGACGCGACTGGAGCAGACCGGGATCAAGGACTACTTTTCATATCTTGTCACCCCCGACCTGACAGGCCGGAAAAAGCCCGACCCCGTGCAGTTTCGGTGCGCCCTTCACGCTCTCTCTGCCGATCCGGCCGAGACGATGGTCGTCGGCGACAGCATCCGCCGCGAGGTCGCACCCGCCAGGGCTCTAGGAATGCAGGCGGCCTATGCGCTGTACGGCGACCACAGCGAAGGCCCGGAGCCCATCTGCAGGCCCGACTACGTGCTCGAGGATATCAGGGACCTCATCCCGGCCCTTGGGATCTGACCTGGCTCTCTGCCGGGGGGGCGTGTGACTTGAAGATCGTTAATCTTCTCAACTCGTCACGGTCTTTCCCTCAGATACCTCGAAGATTTTCATGTCCGCTTCGCTCTCACCTCGAAAATCAGTTAAGCCCTCTGGATGTCTCTCTCTTGCGGGGGGCTTGGCCGCCCCCCGAACCCCCCGCCACACGATAGGTCGTGGACAGGCAGCACTCTCTTTATGGTCATCTATTCTGCCTTCCTGACCCTATCGTGCTCCCGGGGGTCCGGGGGCAGCGCCCCCGGCCGGATGGTGTCGGAAGGCAATATGGAATGATCAGAGGTGCCGCCCCTCGTCGCAGAATTTTTCTGTCGTCTTCCACCGGGGGGAGACCCTCCGGACCCCCACGATGAAGATAGACAGGGGCGGCGAGGGAGAGTTTCTCGGCTCTCTCGTGAGATTAAGATACACAATTCCCCGACACAGCCTTCCCGATCCATCGCCATCCCAGGGGACGACCGGAGGGAGTCGAGATGAAATGACCCGAGGTGCCGCCCTCATCGCAGAATCTTTTCTGCTTTCTCGCGCCGGGGGTTTCACCCCCAGACCCCGCAGGAGAGAGGACTCCTTAGCCAGGTGGCGGCGATGAAGCGAAATTTTCATCAGTTATCCTGTCTTGAGAAAGAGCAAGCACGCGACGAAAAATTATCATGCCGTATTCATCATTGCCGTATGCTTGAGCCCGGCGTCTGTGACGAATGTTACAGGGCCGCGAAATGAAAACTTCATCGGCATGTTTTCTATGGAATCTCAACCCGTGCCCGACTCTCCCGATCCGTTCAATCGAACACAAACTCCTGTGCTTCTTTCGTGAGAAAATATCCGAGGATCGTCCTGATGATGACCGTGGTCCCGAGGATGAGCAACTCCTCCTGGCTGGGGGCGATGAGGGTGAGGAGGACATCAGAGGCGATGAGAAAGTCGAGGCCGAAGACGATCTTGGCGGTGAACCCAAGCCTGATCTCGTGATACTTGATCGGCTTTCTGAGCACCTCTTTCTGCAGCGTCCTCACTATGGCCCTGATGCCGCCGTAGATGATCACGAGCGCCCCCGCAAGGCTCAGGCTCTCTGCGGCGAGCCGGTAAACTTCGACGAGGACCTCAATACTCATCGACTGAGAGGGCGACCTCCGCGGGCTTCAACCTTCCGCTCAGGGCCAGATTGGGATCACAACTCTTATGGAGAAAGGCGGCCACTCTCGCATATATTATGGAGCCGATACATGTCGACGGCAAGGACAAGGGGAAGGTCATGCTCTATGCCCTGAGCACCTGTGGGTGGTGCGCGAAGACCAAAGACCTCCTCAACTCACTTGGCGTGGAATACGACTATCTCTTCGTCGACCAACTCCCGAAGAAGGAGATGGAGAGGGTCTACACCGAGATGGTCAACCGTTACAACTCGATGGGGTCGTTCCCGACCCTGGTGATCAATGGCAGGACGATCGTGGGCTACCAGGAGGACGAGATCAGGGAGGCGCTGGTGTGACCGCCGAGGTCACCGAGGAGGAGGTCAAGGAGGCATACCGCCGCCTGGACCGCGAAGCCATGGCAGGGGGCTACCACCTCAACCCGAACACCGCGTTCGTGAAGGGGCTGGTCAGGGGCCTTCTGATCAATGAACGCCGATATGGGTATCCTGCATGTCCGTGCCGCCTCAGCCTCGGGGAGAAGGAGGCCGACCTCGACATCATCTGCCCGTGTGACTACCGCGATCCTGACCTCACTGAACACGACGCCTGCTACTGCGCCCTCTATGTCTCGGGTGCGGTCGCCGCCGGCGAGAAGACGGTCGGCCCGGTGCCAGAGCGCCGCCTTCCTGGGGGGCCGTCGAAGCGCGCGGTAGACCGCCCCGCCTCGCTCGCAGGGCCGCTCCCGTACCCCGTTCATCGGTGCCGGGTCTGTGGTTACCTCTGTGCAAGAGATGAACCTCCAGAGGTCTGCCCGATCTGCCGGGCGAAGAAGGAAAGGTTTGAGCGGTTTTTGTAGTCTCGATCTCTGGAGGAAGATCAAGAGAGTATACCTGCATAAGAACTCAGAACACCTGTGGCGTTTGAAGGGCGAATCAGGGTTATGGCTACCACCATGCACCCGGTAAACCCTTTTTCGTTGAATATAAAGGAAATACTCCGAAGACGAGAGATGGAGAGTGTGAATCGAACCCCTCCCCCACGTCTTCAAGCCAGGGGCCCCCTCGAAAATTGAAAATATTTTCGGCGCGCTGTAGAAACCCTCTTGATGAATATCTCTGACGGGGGGCTTGCCGCCCCCCAAACCCCTCGCCACATGATATGTCGATGACAGCAGCACTCTCTTTATGGTCATTTATTCTGCCTTCCCGACCCTATCGTGGTCCCGGGGGTCCGGGGGTAGAGCCCCCGGCCAAAGAGGCAGGAAGGCGGGTGGCACACCTCTCACCCACACAAGAGGGGAGGGTTTCTACAGAGCCGATTTATGATGATCCCAGGATGAACGATCCTGAAGGATTGGTGTGCTATCCTCGGCGAGATCTTCATGCACTTGATTGCAGGAGAAGCAGAAGAGACCAGAGATCCCCTCACCAAGAAGAGACACAGAAGTCTATGCAACGGTAATTCTCAGTCCATCAACGCCTGAAAACGCCTCACCGAGAGGTCGAGGTACTCCTCCTCCCGCTCGATTCCGAGGAACCGGCGGCCATGCATCACGGCCGCAAGCCCGGTCGTCGAACTCCCGGCAAAGGGATCGAGGACCAGGTCGCCTTCAAGAGAACTCGCCAGCACCACCCGCTCTAAGAGAGCGAGCGGCTTCTGGGTAGGGTGCTTCCCCTGCTTCTTCTCCGAGGGTTTTGGGGCCGGGACCGACCAGACCGACCGCATCTGTTTTCCCGGCCTCTTGATGACGTCGTAGTCCCACTCGCCATTCTTCATCTCGTCATAATTGAAAGTGTGGCGCCCCTCACCCTTCTTTGCCCAGATCAGGGTCTCGTGACTTGCGGTGAAGTAGCGGGTGCTGAGATTTGGCGGGGCATTGGGTTTGTACCAGCAGACATCATTGAGGATCTGGAACCCCAGGACCTGCAGGGCAAACCCGCAGGCATATATCGAGTGATACGTGCCGCTGATCCAGATCGTCCCCCCGTCCCTGAGCACCCGGCTACAGGCCTCGATCCACCGACGGTGAAATGCGAAGTCCTCCTCGACCCCTGCGCTCTGGTCCCACGCGCCCTTGTCAACCGGCGCTCTCTTCCCGCCCTGGCAGGTAAACCCGCCATTGGAAAGATTATACGGAGGATCGGCGAAGATCAGGTCGACCGAGCCTTCTGGGATGGATTCCATGCACTCGACCGCATCGCCATGCAGGAGCGTCGCACCGTCGCATGAAAAATAAGGCTCTATCCGCTTCATTCATTCACCAGAATAAATGTCGTTCTCTGTCGTGATGACGTTTCCTATTGGTCTCCCCGGCTACAGACCACGATATTCTAATGTAGTTGGCACGACCACCTGTCTGGTAGGATTATGGAGAATCACGTTGTTCAGGATATGATGGGTCTGATGGCCTCAAAGATTTCCTCGATCGCCGATACGATCGCAGACTCCGAAGTCGAGTCCTTCCTCCAGGAACTCCTCTGTGCAAAGAGGATCTATGTGCTTGGAGCAGGACGCTCAGGGCTCGTGGCAAAGGCCTTTGCCATGCGGCTGATGCACCTCGGGCTGCACTCGTTTGTGGTCGGCGAGACCGTCACCCCTGCCATGGGGGAGGGTGATGTCCTGGTCGTCTTCTCAGGCTCAGGCAAGACCAAGACCGTCGCTGAACTTGCCGAGACGGCAAAGGAGATCGGCGGCCGGGTCTGCTTGATCACGTCCAACTCAGACTCGCGGATCGGCAAGATCGCCGACTGCACCGTCGAGATCGAGAGCCACCGCGACGAGGTGAAGGACGAGTCTGCCGAGTTCGAAGTCAGGCAGATGATGGGGCAGCACAAGTCTTTCGCTCCCCTTGGCACGATCTTTGAGACGACCTCGATGATCTTTGCAGACGCGATCGTCTCGCGCCTGATGGAGATCACCGAGACCAATGTCGAAGACCTCAAGTGCAGGCACGCCAATATCGAGTGATCGGTATGGCTGAAGAGCGGTTTGCAGAGCGGGTCCGCGGGATCGAAATCTCGGGGATCAGGAAGATGTTTGAAGGGGCAGGCGAGGACTCGATCAATCTTGGTCTCGGCCAGCCCGATTTCCCGACGCCGACCCCGATCAGGGAGGCGGCAAAGCGGGCGATCGACCAGGGGATGACTGGCTACACGATGAACGCCGGGATCCCTGAACTGCGCGAGGCAGTGAGCGAGAAGTTCAGGCGCGAGAACGCCCTCTCGTACTCGCCTGACCAGGTGCTCGTCACGGCGGGGGCGAGCGAGGCTCTCCATATCGTGATGCAGGCCCTGGTGGACGAAGGCGACCGGGTGCTCATCGCCGACCCTGGCTTTGTCTCGTACGCGGCGCTTGCCACGCTTGCCGGCGGCCGGACCGAGGGGCTCGGGCTCGACGCCTCTCTTCACCTCGACGTGGAAGCGGCCAAGGAGCAGATGGACGGCGCCCGTCTGCTCGTCCTGAACACGCCTGCAAACCCGACCGGGATGGTGGAGAGCGAGGAGTCGGTGAAGGCTTTGGTCGAGTATGCCGAGGACAAGGGAGTCACCGTCGTCGCAGACGAGGTCTACGAGCACTTCACCTATGGCAAACCTCACGTGAGTGCGGCGCGGTTTGGCGAGGACGTCGTGACCATCAACGCCACCTCCAAGACTTATTCGATGACCGGGTGGCGTCTGGGGTATATGGCCGCGCCTGAGGCGGTGGTGGAGGAGTGCATCAAGGTCCACCAGTACTGCCAGGCCTGCGCCACGTCCATCTCGCAGTATGCGGCGCTGGCGGCGCTCACCGGGGACCAGTCGCCGGTGGCGGCGATGCGTGAGGAATATCGGGCACGCCGCGACCTCCTCTGTACCGGGCTTGCCGACCTGGGGTTGAAGTTCCCGGTGCCTGAGGGGGCGTTCTATGCGTTTGTCCCGATGGGCCAGAATCTCTTTGCGAAGATCATCGAGAAAGGGGTGATCATCGTGCCGGGCTCGGCCTTCGGTACCTGCGCGCCCGAGTACGCCAGGATCAGTTATGCCGCCTCGCAGGACGATCTGCGTAGAGCGCTGGCCAGGATCGCCGAGGCGGTCCTTGAAGATTAAGGTCTCAGAAAAGAAAGGTGGATGATATGAAAGAACTCTTGAAAAAACTCTCCAATGCCCACGGGATCTCGGGGAGCGAGGGGAGCGTCGCCGAGGTCATCAGGGCCGAGGTCGCACCCTTTGTCGACGAGATCAGGGAAGACTCGATGGGCAACCTCATCGCTGTCAAGAAGGGCGACGATTTCTCGGTCCTGCTTGCGGCGCACATGGACGAGATCGGGGCGATGGTCAAGTATGTCGATGAGAAGGGCTTTGTCAGGTTCGTCACCATCGGCGGATGGTACGACCCCACGCTCTATGCCCAGCGTGTCGTGCTCCACGGGACGAAGGGCCCGGTCTATGGCGTGGTCGGCGGCAAGCCGCCCCATGTGATGAAGGAGGAGGACCGCAAGCGTCCGCCCAAGGTGGACGACATGTTCATCGATATCGGTGCGACCTCGGCTGAGGATGCCGCGGCGCTCGGGATCGAGGTCGGCACGCCGGTCAGCATTGATAGGGAGTTCCGGCCCCTCGCAAACACGCGGATGACTGGCAAGGCCTTCGACAACCGTGCAGGGTGTGCGATGCTCATCGAGACGCTCAAGAAGGTCGAGTCGCCGCACACCATCTATGGGGTCTTCACCGTGCAGGAGGAGGTCGGGCTGAAGGGGGCAAAGACCGTCGCCTACTCGCTCAACCCTGACTGCGCCATCGCCACCGACACCACGATCCCTGGCGACCACCCGGGGATCGAGAAGAAGGACGCCTCCCTGGAGATGGGGGCCGGTCCGGTGATCACCATCGTCGACAGCAACGGTCGCGGGCTCATCGCGAACCGCAAGGTCGTCGCATGGCTGCGGCAGGCGGCCGAGGCAAAGGAGATACCCTACCAGCTCGAGGTCGGGAAGGGCGGGACCACTGATGCCACCTCTATCCACCTGGAGCGGGGCGGGATCCCGGCGACGACGCTGAGCATCCCGACGAGGTACATCCACTCTCCGGTCGAGGTGCTCGATCTCGCCGATATCGAGAACGGTGCGGCGCTCCTCGTCGAGGCCCTGAAGTCCAAGCCGGACTTCTGAATCTTTTTTTCTGCTGGGCGGGATGAGGGGCCCGGTGTGTGATATTATGGCTTTGTAGAAACCTCCACCAACTATAGGTGCGAGCGTGATTCTACCGTCTTCCCTATCATACACGCCGTGGGCTCAATCGAAGATCAACGATCTTCTCATTTTTGAGCCCTGTAGAAATCCTCTTGACGACTCCCAGTGGTGTGGGGTGTGCTGCCCCGAACCTTCGCGCAAAGATCGGTCGTAAACAGCACAACCTTCTCCAAGATCATCGAGTCCACCTTAATCAATGACCATGACGAGTGCGTTGCCCTCCTCGACTCTATCGTGTTGCGGGGAGACCAGGGGGCAGCACACCCTCCGGCGGAGAGCGTCGTCAAAGAGGATTTCTCCAGAGCAAAAAATTGAACATTTATTCACACTTCCTCTGGTCGCATGGTGAAAATCAGAGATCCACGAAAGATCAAAGATCTTCCAGTCAATGGGAATCTTTGCTTCCCTGTATTCTCAAACTCACTCGTGCTCATTCCCCACGATGGCGAGAGGCGAGGATCGGGTGGAGGGGAGGTAATCATATTTTGGGCTGATGGTCGTCCCCTTTAATCCTCATGATGAGGAACTCAGGGGCCAGGGATCTCATGAGCGCTGTTATGTGATGAATGAAGAGTAGTCTTGAGAGTGGGATGGTGAGTGTACTCGTATCCCTTCATCGGTGTATTGCACCCTCAGAACCTGCCAGTGACGATGGACAAGGACCCGAGGAGATGATCTGGTCCTGTATTATCTGGACTGTTCCAAAGATCGCTTGTGACCCCTCTCTACCTCACTCATCTGTTGCAGCCTCTCCTCCCGCCTTTGTCCTTGGAGTCACTTCGGCATAGACCCTGACAACCTCGTCGTAGCGGTCGTAGCCGACATACACTTTCTCACCTCTCTCCTCCTTACACTCCCAGAAGTACGGCCTGATCGGTTCTTCGCAGTTCATGCTCACCACACGTGCCGTCCAGTTCCCTTCAATATACCCTGCCTCGCCAAGTGCCTGCCTTGCCTCTGCAAGGGGAAGAGAGGTCAGGGCGGCGGCAGGGTCAGGGTAGTCAAATACATCCTGGTAATTGGGCGTCCTGTTCTCGGTGATGGAGACATCGGCAACGGCAACGAGTTCGTCGTTCTGGTAGAAGGGGATGAGATAGAAGTCACGGAGGGTATGTCCAGCGACGTCACCATGACGGCGTCGCCGGCGACCGCACCGGTGAAGTTTGATATGGCGTACTTTTCTGCTTCGGCAACAAGTGCTGGGATCTCTCCGGGCGGGACGGTTTCAGGGGAGACCTGTGGCCCCTCCTCCTCGGGCGCGAGGAGAAAGAGTGCTGCGAGCAGGAAACCGATCAGCACCACCAGGACAAGCCCTGCAATCTGATTTTTGTTCATGCATCTTCTCCTGCGATCCTCAGGTCTCTCCTGGCCTGGGGACGCTTAGGGGCTAGGGAGACGGGGGAAGCCTCGTATGTCTTGCGCAGAATATATTCATGAAAATATATGTGAATTGTGTGTGGACTCTCTACATATCAGAAAAATGAAAAATCTTTTCAGTAGAATTTCTCACCAATTCCTGATGTGAACGTGATTCGACCACCTTCCCCCATCGATCGCGCCGAAGCCCCCCCAGATTCCAGGAAAGCGATGGAGCCGGGAAGGCAGATGAACATGAAGAGAGTGTTGCGGTCCACGACACAATCTATCGTTTATCATATAGCCAAGAAGATCAGGGGGGCCGCATGCCCTCTGCCATAAGGACGTCGTCAAGAAGATTTCTCCAGAGCAAAAAAATTGAAAATGGGGCTCTGTAGAAACTCTCTGGATCTCTCTCTCTCTTGCGGGGGGCTTGGCCGCCCCCCGAACCCCCCGCCACATGATAGGTCGAAGACGGCAGCACTCTCTTTATGGTCGAGGTCATCCCAAAACTACTCAGGCCTTGATAGGCGAGTGGAGGAATTATCTGAAGTGCGGTGTCGTTCAAGAGGGTGTGCCGCCTCACTCCTATCTTCATCGTCGTGGTAGCAGGTGGTCAGGGGGGTGTGGGCGGAGCGAACTTGAGAAGCCCCGCAGGTCTTCGCACGGCAGATCCCTCGCCAGAGAGGATCATCCGGAGGTTTTTCCAGAGCCGAAAATCATCCCCGCCACACCGACGACGGTTCCACCTCTATCTCCGTCATTTTTCCCGTGCACTTCGGCGCAAGAACCTTACCCTCCGCCGCCCAGTAGAGAAGCATGAAGAGATCAATCGGTGCAAAGACACTGCTGTATCCGCATCCAGTGCTGATCGTCTGCACATACGACACCGAGGGTACCCCCAATGCCATGAACGCAGCGTGGGGCGGGATCTGCTCCTCGAACCCGCCGTCGGTTGCGGTATCGGTTCAGAAGTCGAGGAAGACCTATGAAAACCTCATGGCGACGCAGGCCTTCACCATCTGCATCCCCTCTGAGAAGTATGTCGCGGAGGCCGACTACTTCGGGATCGAGTCAGGCAAGAACACCGACAAGATCGCCGCCGCGGGTCTCACCGCTGCAAAGGCCACCCAGGTGAACGCCCCCTACATCGAGGAGTTTCCGGTCGTCCTCGAGTGCCGGGTCTCGCAGACCGTCGAGATCGGTGTCCATACCCAGTTCATCGGCGAGATTGTCGACGTCAGGGTGGACGAGTCGGTCCTTGGCGAGGACGGAAACCCAGTGATAGAAAAACTCATGCCCTTCATCTACGACTCGGCATGCAGGACGTACCACGGCGTCGGCCCTGAGATCGCGAAGGCCTTCTCGGCTGGGCAGGTCTTCAAGAAATAAACCTTCCATAAGAAGTCATCCCAAAACTCTCCCGTCCTCCCCCTTCTCAGAAGAGAGCACTGAATGTGGTGGAGAAATCCTTCCTCTCTTCGTTGCCCAACCATGCCTTCATTTCTTCCAACTCCACCGTGCCGGGGGCTCTGCCCCCGGACCCCCAGGATGAAGATAGGGCCGGGAAGGCAGAGAAAAGATCATGAAGAGGGATTGTCATCCACGACCTATCGTGACGCGGGGGGGTCCGGGGAGCGGTCAAGCCCCCTGATCGAGGATAGGGTTAAGAAATTCAGGAACGAAATACTCAGTTCAAGGTCATTTTCAACCACAGTGAGTTTTGGGATATGTTCTAAGATTGGTTCTGTAGAAAACCTAACCTTTTCCTGGTTTGAATATCGTTCCGTCGCTTTCTCTTATGCTCGCGTCGGGAGCTCTGCCTCCGAACCTCCAGGATGAAGATAGGACCGGGAAGGCTGAATAAAAGATCTTAAATTACTGGATGCCGTCCGCCGCTATCCTACAAAGACATAAAATGGGCTCTGTAGAAATCCTTACTCCTTCCTCACGCGAACGTGAATCGACCACCTCCCCAATCGTGTATGGCAGAGGCTATGAGTCTTCATCATCGCTAACGCTTGCAGCCCGCGGACAGCAAAAATCAAAGATTTTCTCGAACTCGCTCTCACTCGTTCCATGGGGATGAAGATAGGGCTAGGGACTGGACGGCAGAATAGATGGGCATGAAGAGGTATTGCCGTCCTTGACTATATCGTGTGGTGGGTGCAACCCCCGGTGCGATCAAGAGGGGAAAATACATGATAAGAAGGCCACTCCACCCATTTTCCAGGGCCGATATGTGGTACCCTCTTCGCCGCCGAGTTATGGAGGGCGTGATCAAGGGCTCTCACTACACCCAAATAATATGTCGCACCCATCAGAAACAAAGTTTAACCCGCACTCTTCTTCTAGACCTCCCTCCCTCAGGGGGAAGGAGATATGAGGAGTGAGCGGCAAGAGTATGAGACCAAGATCCCGAGGGAGAATGCAGATGAACAAAGTCTATGTGATCGGGCACAAGCACCCTGATACCGACAGCATATGCAGCGCCATCGGCTACGCCGAACTCCTCAACCAGAGCGAACCTGGTAAATATATCGCCTCCCGCTGTGGCGGGATCAACCCGGAGACCAGGTTTGTGCTCGAGCACTTCGGAGCCGAAGAGCCGTATTTCATCGAGAGTGTCGAACCAAACGTCTCCGACCTCCCATATACCTATCCAATCAGCGCCCGCGCCGATGTCCCGACCATCGAGGTCGTCGCTATGATGGACGAGCAGGGCGTGCGGAACATGCCGATCGTCGATGCCGACGACCACCTCCTCGGCCTGGTCAGCGAACACGGGCTTGCCCGCGCCTATGTGACCAGGACAAAGATCGAGCAACTCTCCATTGCGCCCATCAAACTCGAAACTCTCGCCAAAATCCTCAGCGCCGAGATCGTTGTCCCTGGCCCCGACCTCCTGGAAGGCAAGGTCTACATCGCCATCGACGCCCTTCACGTCTCGCTCTCCAGACTGGGCTCACGGGACGTGGCCATCGTCGGCGACAACGAACCGGCGCAACTCGCCCTCATCTCGGCCGGGATCGCCGCCCTCATCATTGCCGACGGCTCACCGGTCGGCGACCGCGTCATCCACGCCGCAAAGGCTGGGAACATCGCCGTGCTCTCAACCGCCCTCGACGCCTTTGGGGTAGGGAAGATGATCAACCTCTCTCTCCCGGCGAGCATGGTGATGGCCATCGACATGCCACGAGTCGGGACGAACGACCCCCTCGAGTACGTCAAGGGCGTCGTCTCCAACTCCAAGTACAGGACGGCCTGTGTGGTCGGGGCCGACGACCGTCTCCTCGGGATGATCTCACGCAACACTTTCGTCGACGAGATCAACAAACAGGTGATCCTGGTCGACCACAACGAATACTCCCAAGCAGTCGACGGGATCGAGAATGCTGACGTCCTTGAGATCCTGGACCACCACCGCATCGGGGCGTTCTCGACCCTCAAGCCCATCAGGTTCCTCAACGAACCCGTGGGTTCGACCTCGACGATCGTCACCCGCAAGTTCATCGAGTCCGGGATCGAGCCCGACCAGAGGACGGCCGGCCTTCTCCTCTCAGGCATTCTCTCCGACACTCTGGTCCTGCGGATGTCCACGACGACGCCTGAAGACCGGAAGGCCGTCGACTATCTTGCCGGGATCGCCGACGTTGACCCAGAGGCGTACGGGATGGAGATGGTCCAGCAGGGGATCGAACTCGAGAATGTCTCAGTCCACGACCTCCTCCTCAGGGACACCAAGCACTACAACCTCTTCGACCGTGCGGTGGTCATCGCCCAGGTGATCGTCCCTTCCTTCGAATACAGTACCGAGAAGGCCGGGGAGATCAG
>JAQVHG010000019.1 GCA_028696365.1 Methanofollis sp. | reverse complement strand
CACCGAGAAGGCCTGGCCTAGAGGCAGGTTGGGGACATAGTTGATGAGCCGGTTGTTGTCCAAGACAATGACCGAGTCGGCGCTGTTGGAGAGCTGCTGGAGCCCCTCCTCAGCACGCAGCAGCCTAGCCTTCTCGACCTGGAAGGGGTAACTGACCATCCCAACGACGATTGCACCCTGCTCTTTTGCGATCTGCGCAACGACCGGGGCCACCCCAGTACCGGTACCGCCGCCCATGCCTGCGGTGATGAAACAGAGGTCTGCAGTTGCAAGGAGTTTTTCAAGGGTCGGACGCGCCATCTCCGCTGCTCGCTTCCCTACGTCAGGGAACCCCCCCGCACCAAGGCCCTTGGTGAGGGACTTGCCGATAAGGACACGCTTATCAGCCTGGATCATGTCCAGGTGCTGCTTGTCGGTGTTGACGGCAATTGTCTCCGCCCCGTCAACCTGCATATGGTAAAGACGGTTGACGGTGTTGTTGCCTGCACCGCCGCAACCGACAATGACGATCCGCGGTTGACCGAGGAGATCGTCTTCGTCACCAATTATACTTTCATTATAGATCTTCTGTTCCATCTCTGCATTTTTCAGTGCCTCGTTGATGATCGTCTGCATCAAAATCCTCCTAAACCTTCACTGACACCTGGTCGCTCTCCCGCAACGCCCGATCGCCACGCTTCTCGATGAGATCCCGTACTGCGTGTCGTACCGCCTCGGACACAGTGGGGAACTCACCATTATCGACAAGTCGCTGAAGCATTTCGACCTGCTGTCTTGGAAGTCTGATCGTGATCCGTTCCATCTTCCTCCTCTGGGGGGCGTCAGACAATTGGCAGACATTTGTCTGTCAATTGTCTGACATAGAGATGCTATCTGTCTGATCGCTGCACCAGTTGATTGAGTTAACACAAGCATGCCATATAAAGGTTGTGAATTGCTTTTTTTGCTGATGAGTATTCTTATATTGCATAAAATGCCAAATTTGCGTGAATACGTGTAGATATGACCACACAGATACCCAAAAAGACAAAGCACGGCGGGACAGTGCGGTGGCATAAGAAGCATTCAGGGATAGATCTCCTTGATTTCAGTGCGAGCATCAACCCCTTCCCCCCAGCCGTCTCTCTCACCCCTCCTGACGAGGATGCAATCGCCTCCTACCCTGACGACCAGTATGAGGAACTGAAAGAAGCAATCGCTCTCCATTTTAGAAGGACGCCAGAGGAGGTCACCGTGGGCAACGGTTCGGTCGAGGTGATCTATACCTTTTGTGCCGCCACCCTCAGTCCAGGCAGGGGCGCTGCCATTATACCTCCGACCTTCGGGGAATACGAGATGGGAGCACGCCTTGCCGGGGCTGAGGTCACCACCGATCCTGTCGAGGCTGCGGTTAGATTTCTCTGCAACCCCAACAACCCGGATGGCACACTCACTAGTCGTGACGAAGTGCGTGCCCTCCTCGACGACCTCCCATCGGGCCAGCGGCTCTTTGTCGACGAGGCATTCATCGAACTCGCCGACCCGGCTGAGAGTGTTTCAGACATACGCCACCCTGCACTCTTTGTCTCCAGGTCGATCACCAAGTCATTCGCCGTACCAGGCCTGAGGTTCGGTTTCGGCCTAGGCGACCCCGACCTCATCGCCGAACTTGAGACACGTCGCCTCCCCTGGACAGTCAATGCCTGGGCAGAGGCCTTTGCACTTCGTGCCCTCCGTCACCTCGACGACCTCGACGAGTCCAGGCGAATGATCCGCGTGGAGCGAGCATGGCTCGCCCGCGCCCTCCAGGGCCTCGGGCTTGCCCCTCTCCCTTCGACTGCCAATTATCTATTAATCCCAGTCCCATGCCTTGCCTCAGACCTGACCGCCGCCATGCTGGAACACGGGATCCTAGTGCGCGACTGCACTTCTTTTGGACTCCCTCACGCGATCAGGGTGGCAGTACGACGCCCTGACGAGAACAGGAGATTGATGGAGGCCCTCAGCGCATGCTTGCCCTGATTCTAGCGGGTGGCCTGGGTTCGAGACTCAACATGGGTGAGAAGCCTCTGGTGACCATCTGCGGGCGCCCGATGATCGAGTACGTCATCGATGCCTTCACCCAGGCCGGGTGCGAGAGCGTGGTCGTCGCCTCTCCCCAGACTCCATATACCAGGAACTGGTGCCGGGCCCATGGAATCCCCCTCTACTCAGCACACGCACGGGGTTATGTCGCAGATATTGTCGAGGCCGTCACTGAACTCGGCGAGGAAGGACCGGTCATCACCTCAGTCTCAGACATCCCCTGCATCACCGCAGAGCATGTGACCAGAGTGCAGGAAGCCTACCTCCGCGCTGGCACCCCAGCCCTCTCCACCTGGGTGCCGGTGACACACTGCACTGGGTCGGCGCGCCGGGCCTCATACCAGGAAGAGATCGACAGGGTCAACGCTTGTCCGGCGGGAGTGAACGTCCTCCTCGGCGCGCGGATCGCCGAGGCGCAGGAAGAATACCGCCTCCTCATCGACGACCCAGCCCTCGGCCTCAACGTTAACACGCGTGCCGACCTCGCCGCCGCGACCCGCTGTCTCTGTCCAGAATACAGAGAAACAAGCCATCACAAAAATATCTGATCGGTATTGTACTGGAGCACATCCAAAACGTTCTGAAGATTGGGGCCTGTAGAAACCCTCACCTTTTCTTGGCTCAAGCATGATTCACCCACCTTCCTACCCCTTTGGCCGGGGGCTCTGCCCCCAGACCCCCCGGAGAGCACGATAGGGTCAGGAAGGCATATTCGGAAATCCATGAAGAGGGATTGTAGTCCTCGACCTATCGTGTTGCGGGAGGTCCAGGGGGCAGCAAGCCCCCCGACAGAGAGATTCATCAAGAGGATTACTACAGAGCCGAAGATTGGGCTTCTATAAAGCTTGTGTTCTTAAGCTCGTTGTCGCTCACAGTTACCCAACACCCTGGACGAAGGGAAGAACAAAAAAGCAGCTCTAGTAGAACCCCTCACCTATTGTGTGGAGGATGTGTGTCACCCGCCTTCCCAACCTCTTCGACCAGGGGCGGCCAAGTCCCCCGCAGAGATAACTGTCCAAAGGGTTTCTACAGAGCCGAAACCAGAGTATCGATCATTAGGAAAAGAGCACGCGTCGCCCACCTTCTTCATCATTTTCACTCAAGAACAGGATCTCTACAAAGCTAGGGATCAAAAGAACAAACAGCGCCGGGAGGGAGATTTGAACTCCCGAGGTGCGGACACCAACGGCTTTCAAGGCCGTCGCCTTACCGGACTAGACTATCCCGGCTTGCCATACCATATTGGCAGGCCCCGCATAAAAAGGATATGCGCTGGGGCGCTCACACCCGCCTGATGAGGAGGGCGGTACCCAGCGCCGCAAAGACCGGCCAGAGCGGGAGGGGGCTCTGGGTCGTCGGTTCAGGGACGGCGTCGCCGAACTTCTCGGCGACAGTGAGGTCGGCTGCGACTGAGCGGACATTCTCGCCAGTGACCGTCACCGTGCTCTTGTCGGTGTAGAGCTGTGGGGAGACCTTCACATAGACGGTGCCAGCGTCGGCCTCGAAGGTGACCGACTCAGGGGCCGAGGCGCCCCTTTCATTGACAAGAGTCTTCGTGCCGTCTGTGTCGATGTACTCCATCACCCAGTCGATCCCTGAGGAGGTGGCGATGGTCACTTCGCCTCCCTTGGTCTCGACCGCAAAGTATGCCGGGGCCTCGCGGGAGGCAGGGGCCGATGCAGAGTAGATCGAACCTGCCGGCTGGTCCTCAGAGGGGACCGGCGTAGGAACGTCGGTGACAATCCCGCCGGTCACCGTGAAGTCGGTCTTCCAGGTGTAACTGCTGTTGTCCATGACCTCGACCACATAGCGCCCGCCGGCGGTGATCGGGACCTTCTCAGAGAAGGCGCCCTCTGTGGTGGTGATCCAAGTAGGGCCATAGACCGTCTTCTTGCCCGAACCCGTGACAGTCAGGCGGACCCCGCCGTCAGTGTAGTCCCTGACCTCACCGGCGACACGGAGGGTACCGTCGAACTCCTGGGTGGACGGTGAGGTGATGGTGAGGTCTTTGGAGCGGTTCACCACGGTGAACATCTTGATCTTCTTTGAACTCCCGCCAAAGACATCCTCACCCTTCGTCGAGACCTCAACCGAGTGGGATCCGCTCCGCAGCCCATCGGTACTGAACTCGACCGTGAAGTTCCCGTCGTCCTGGACGATCACCTGCTTTGTGTCGACCACCGACTTGGTCCCATAGGTGAGGTCATAGAGGATGACGTCAAAGGTATAGCCAGGTTTCAAAGACGTGGTCGTGCCGGTGACCTCGAGGGTCTGACCCGCATTGACTGTGTCCGGCGCTTCAATCTTTACGAACGCTGCTGATGCCGGCCCTGCCAGAAAGAAAAGACAGAGCAGACAGATAAGGGGGAGAACAACCCTTTTCATAGGTAAAAGATCAACGAATGAGGTGTTAATGGTATCTATGGAGTCGATCAAACCCCTGGCGGCATGGAAGGGAAAGGACCGATATGAGGGCTCGGTTCTCGATTCGCTAACCGTCATCTTCAAGAGCGGCGGTTGCTCGTACCGTCGGTGTCTGATGTGCGGATACCGGTTCGAGGGCTACTTCGGGGCATCTCAGGAGGAAGTCCTCGCGCAGATGCGCGGGCAACTCGCCTGGGTGGAGGAGCACTTCAATCTTGCAGACGTGCAGATGATCAAGATCTTCACTTCAGGGAGTTTCCTCGACCCGGTCGAGGTGCCTCCTGCCTTCAGAGAGGATGTCTGCCGGGCCTTTGCCGGGAAGGTCGTCGTCGTCGAGACCAGGCCGGAGTATGTCGACGAGGAAGGCACCGAAGCGATGGTCGCCGCCCTCGACACCGGAGCTTATGAGACTCCTCTGCACATCGCCGTCGGACTGGAGACGACCAACGACGCGATCAGGGAGAAGTCGATTAGGAAAGGGTTCACCTTCGCCGACTACATCGCCGCCTCAAAGCGCGCCGAGGCGGCCGGCGCTGGGGTGAAGGCCTACCTCCTCCTCAAGCCGATGTATCTCACCGAGAGCGAGGCGGTCGAGGATATGAAGCGTTCGATCCAAGAGGTGACACCGTACTGCGGGATGATCTCGATGAATGCCTGCACGGTCCAGCGCGGCACCGAACTGGAGAAGGCATGGAAAGAGCGCACCTACCGCCCGCCGTACCTCTGGTCCATCCTCGAGGTGCTCGCCGGCATCTCCGGCGACGTCCCCGTCTTCTGCGATCCCGTCGGTGGGGGGGCGACACGCGGGCCGCACAACTGCGGGAAATGTGACCGTGAACTTGTACAGGGGATCAACGACTTCGCCCTCACCGGCGACGTGGAGCTGGCCCGCGCCCTCCTCGACGAGGTGGAGTGCGGGTGCAAAAAAGAGTGGGAGTATGTCATGGCGCATGAGCGCCCATGGTGCATGCCCCTTACTCGCTGACTTTTTCTGAAATTTCGTCCAGTTTTCTGGCAAGCATCGGGAAGAAGGTGCCTGCGTCAGAGACGACCCCAATCGCCTGCGAGGTGCCGCGGTCCATCAGTTTGGTCACCGAAGCCGGGTTGATGTCCACGCAGATCGTCTTCACATGCGAGGGGAGGCAGTTGCCGACCGCCACCGAGTGGAGGAGGGTGGCAACCATGAGCACCATATCCGCCCCGCGGAGGTGCTCGCGCATCCGGTCCTGGGCCACCATCACATCGGTGATGACGTCGGGGAGGGGACCGTCGTCCCTGATCGATCCTGCGAGAACGAAGGGGACGTTGTGCCTGACGCACTCGTACATCACGCCGCCGGTGACAACGCCCTGCTCGACGGCGTCCTTGATCGAGCCGGCACGCATGATCTCTGAGATAGCGTAGATGTGGTGTTTGTGCCCGCCGGTGACGAGCTTTGCTGTCTTGATATCCATCCCCAGGGAGGTCCCAAAGAGGTTGGACTCGATGTCGTGGGTGGCAAGGGCGTTGCCGGCGAAGAGGACGTCGATGTAGCCGTCGTGGATGATCCCGGAGAGTGCAGGGCCGCCGCCAGAGTGGATGATAGCAGGGCCGCCGACCAGGACGATTTTGCCGTTCTCACGCTTGATGGTGGAGATCTCACGGGCGATCTTCTCGATCAACGTCTCAGACGGGCGTTCAGAGGAGACCGTGCCGTGCATGAACTCAAAGGTGCTCCCTTCACGCGGGCGGTGGGGGAACTCGACCTTGACCCCCTCCTCGCCGACGACGACGCAGTCGCCTTTCTTGAGTTTGGAGAGAGGGGTGCTGAAGGCCTTTTTCTCTGTCGGATCGACAACCAGGAGACAGTCCATCTCAAGGTCTTCGACCGGTATCCACTCGCCCCTGAACTTGATCCAGGTCGGGTGGTTGGTTGTCGAGTAGAACCCCTTGGGGACGATCCGGTCGCCTTCGGCCGGCACGAGCACGGCATCGGTGGAGACCGGGAGGTGGGCCCCGAGCCTGAAGAGTTCGCTGAGGATCGCGTCAAGCTGGCGCTCTTCCTTGGCACTCACCCTGAGGCGTGCATAACTAGTGTCGGTCTTTTTCTTCCCGATATCGAAGACGAGGGTCTCGAAATCCCCGCCCATATCCATGACCCGGTCCATGACCATCGTCATGACGCCTGAATCGATGATATGCCCTTCCAGTTCTATTTCACGGGAAGCTTGCATAGAGAGAATTCAACTGTCCTGGTTAATATGGTTTCTGAGGGATAAATCCTGGATTTACGTTCAAAACTCGCGGGTGCATCTATAGGCGGGCGAAACCACACAAATGGGTGATAGGCTCTGTAGAAACTCTCACCAATTGTGTGGGTGAGACGTGTGTCACCCGCCTTCCTCCCTCTTTGTCCGGGGGCGAGTGCCGCCCTGACCCCCGGGATCACGATAGGGGCGGGAAGGCAGAATCGATGACCATCAAGAGAGTGCTGCCGTCCTCTACCTATCGTGTGGCGGGGGGCTCGGGGGGCGGCCAAGCCCCCGACAGAGAGATTCATCAAGAGGATTTCTACAGAGTCGGTTGATAGGAATAGGCAATAGGGGGCCGAAAATTGAGGAGGATTTTCGGCTTTGTAGAGAACCTCTGGATGGAACTCTTTGGCAGGAACTCGCTACGACATGATCAATCGATGACGGCAGCACCCTCGTCATGTTTACCCATGATGTTTTCCCAGCCCTATCTTCATGCCGGGGGTCCGGGGGCAACAAATGATAACGGGCTCGAGAAGACCTTTGATCTTCGTGTGAACCCCCCGTGTGGGAAGACAGGTGAGGCACGCTCACACCAAGAAGAGTGATGGGGGTTTCCACAGAGTTATTGATCAGATGTATTTCCAGAGTCTCAGAGTCCTGAACCCAAACTTCAACACCCACCTCTCCCCACTATGAAGAGGATCCCATGGACCCTGTCGACGCACTCCTGAAAAAATACTGGGGCTATACCTCGTTTTTACCACATCAGCAGGAGATCATACGATCTGTCCTTGATGGCCGGGACACTGTGGCGATCATGGCGACCGGCGGGGGAAAATCGCTCTGCTACCAGTTGCCTGCCCTGTACCTCGGCGGCCTCGCCATCGTCGTCTCCCCGCTCATCTCGCTCATGAAAGACCAGGTTGACGACCTGAACCTAAGGGGGATCGCTGCGGCTGCCTACACGAGTACGCTCACCTATCTGGAGAAGGCTGAGATCAGAAGACAGTTAAGCGAAAATACTCTCAGGATCCTCTTTCTGTCCCCAGAAAAATCAATGCAGCCCGATTTCCTGCGGTCACTCGCCCACCTCCAGGTTCATCTCATCGCCATCGACGAGGCACACTGCATCTCTGAATGGGGCCACGATTTCAGGCCAGAATACCGACACCTCTCCAGACTGAAGAGGCGCTTTCCGGACGTTCCTGTCATCGCCCTGACTGCCACTGCCACCCCTGAAGTGAGGATGGATATCTCCAGGCAACTTGGTCTTTCAGACGCTTGCGAGTTCGTCGGCAGTTTCAACCGCACCAACCTCCTGTATCGTGTGATCCCAAAGACGAATCCAATGGCCCTCCTCCTTTCCTACATTAATCGACACAGGAACGAATCAGGGATCGTCTACTGTTTCAGCAAAAAAAACACAGAAGAACTATCCAGGCAACTGCAGAAATATGGATACCAGGCACTCCCCTACCATGCTGGCCTCCCAAAAAAGGAGAGAGAAGAGGTCCAGGAGAGGTTCGTCCACGACCGTGTGCAGATCGTGTGTGCCACCGTCGCCTTTGGTATGGGCATCGACAAACCTGATGTCCGTTATGTTGTCCACTACAACATGCCAAAGACCCTTGAGTCATATTACCAGGAGACCGGCCGCGCTGGACGGGACGGGAAATCCAGCGAGTGTGTCCTCTTCTACAGTCCAGAGGATGCTGACATGCTCCGCTCCATGCTCGACCGCGACGCCCCAGGTGCGCCGCACCGGCGCGCTGCGCTCACCAAACTTGATGCGATGGTCAGGTACTGTGAAACGACTGGGTGTAGACGGAAATATCTCCTAAAATATTTTGGTGAGGAGTATGTCGTGGAAAACTGCAACCTCTGCGACAACTGTCTTCGCCTCACCCCCGAAGACACGGAGTTGTTCCTTAGTTTGAAGGCGCTGCGCAAGGAGATCGCGAATAATACCAGCAAACCTGCCTCGAACATTTTCTCTGATAAGAGCCTGCAAGAGATGGCCCGCACCCGCCCCCGCGACCGCGAGAGTTTCAGGCAGATCTCAGGTGTCGGGAAGATTAAACTGGAAAAATACGGCCCTGCCTTCCTCACTGCCATCTATGAATATATGCAGGAGAGGGATCCCTAAACCGCTCAACACTCTTATATTATTTCGCCAGGTGCATCCACCATGCCGCTACGCATTCTCATCGCTTATGCGACAAAACACGAGACTACGCGCGAGATCGCCGAAGTCATCACCGAGACTCTGAATGAGGAGGGCTTCGAGGCCAAGGCCAAGGCTGTCGGAATGGTTGAGAGCCTTGCAGAATATGACATGGTCGTCATCGGATCTCCCATCTATATGGGAATGATCCTGAAAGAGGCAAAGACGTTTGTAATCCGCTTTGCCGATGCCCTCAAGGAGAAGCAGGTCGCGACCTTCGCCGTCGGGATGAGTTGCAAGGATCTGACCGACGAGACCTGCAGGAAGGTGGAGGAGGCGATGGCACCTATCACCAACCGCGTCCAGGTCAAGGGCGAGATGGGCATGTTTGCTGGAAGAATGAACCCTTCCTTTATCCCGATCTTCGGCCGCTTCATGAGATATAACAAGGCAAAGACCGAGGACGCCAGGGACTGGGAGGCGATTCGGGCCTGGGCCAGAAGTCTGGCCAAACAATGTGCCGTGGCCGCGGTCTGAAAAGGACAAGGGAGGGCTCTGTAGAAACCCTCTGGACTGTTCTCTCTAGCGGGGGACTTGCCGCCCCCCAAACCCCCCACCACAACACGATAGGTCGAGGACGGCAATCTCTCTTCAGGGAATTTCGAATATACCTTCCATGAGGGAAAGCGAGTGAGTCACACGTGCACTCATAAAGGGTGAGGATTTCTACAGAGCTACTAAAAGGGCATTAATACTATTCCCGTGAAGAGAGACAGAAGCGGCGACGATCGAACGGTTTCTAGAACTGTGCCCTCTCCACCTGCACCCCCCACCAGAAACGCGGTGGGGGTTTCTTCCAGAACTTTTTCTCTGACGTCACCATCATTGACATCTCCCTCTCCTGCCCCATGCGAAACGCTTAATACAAACAATGACGCTAACTATTAGAAATCCTGGTATATCCCACCGCGGATCACCACGGTGCAATTGGTGCACCGACCAGTCGGATGCACCAGAGGGTATCGGAGTTGAACATCAATGTACAGCGTTGTGAGCACAAGAAACAGGGTTCGTCTCTGTTCCGGATGGCATCTTTTGTTGTATCATTTCTTTTGTTTCACTTCACATTCCTACGGGCGCCCCCGTGCATCAATAGACCCGGTGGCTCTATACAATTGGTATCGAGATTGAGGATTGGTAAAGCATGTTGGACGAACTGATCGAAAAAAGAAAGAAAGCTCTTTCCGAGTCTGAACAGCATAAAAACCGGCGGAACGAACTGAACGCCCTCGCCAGTTCCCATGCGAAAGAACGGAATAGACTCAACGGCCAGACCCGCGAGTTCGTCGAAGAAGCCCAGAAGAACAAGGAGCTCCGTGACCAGTACAACGCTGAGGTCAAGGATCTGAAGAACCAGAGGAACAAGCTCAATGCCGAGGCCAATGCGTACTTCGGTGAGATCGACTCTTTTAAGAAGGAGCACTCCGCATTCAAGCGCAACTCTAGCGCCAAGGAACTTCAGCGGCAGATCGAATCACTCGAGTTCAGGCAACAGACCGAAGTCTTCTCCACCGACAAGGAACGGGAACTCATCGACAAGATCAAGCAGATGAAGGCTGCCATTAAGGAGCAGGAGGACGAACTTGAGCAGAACAAGGATCTCAAGACCAAACTCCAGGCCGCCCGCGATCTGCGCAAGCAGGCATCCGATTTTCACGCCAAAGTGACTGAGGTTGCCGATCTTGCTCAGAACCATCACGAGCAGATGGTCGACTTCTACCGGAAGGCCGACCAGTCCCGTGAGCACGCCGACGCCGAGCACAAGGCCTTTGTCGAGGCACAGGAAGCAGCCGACGAGGAGCACCAGGCCTTCATCTCCTGCCAGAAGGAACTGCGTGACTATGACAAGGTCATCTCTGGCCTGCACAACAAGAAGAAGAAGTCCAGGGTCACCAAGGAGCGTCGTCAGGTCCGTCAGGAAGCCGAGCGGATCTTCGAACTCTTCAAGGGCGGCGAGAAGCTCACCACCGAGGACATCCTCCTCCTGCAGCGCTCCAAACTTATTTAATACCCTTTTTTTAATCCTGTAGAATTACCATAGCGTGAGCATACGCTTCAGGCATGTCATTGAGCATATCCCAGAACTCTCTATGGTTGAAGATCTCCTCGAACTGAAGTGCTTTCCTCCAGAAATTCTAATCGCTCTCCTCGACCGGGGGGCGTGCCGCCCCCCGGACCCCCGCCGATGAAGAGTAGCGGAGGATGGCGTCCCGTCTTCATGATCTCAACCCTACCTTCCCGTCCGCATCGCCATCCCTGGGGTCCGGGGGCAGCGCCCCCGGCCAAAAAGGTGGGAAGGCGATGAATGCGCACGGGTGCGCGATGAAAAACTGGGATCTCTTCATTGTCATCCATCGCTCTCAATCGGTGAGGATGAGGGGCGGTGAGTTTTGGGATGACCTCATTGAGAATATCCTAGCTCTGTAGAAACTCTCACCAATTCTTAGTATAAGTGTGGTGCACTCGCCTTCCCACTCCCCCTTCGGCTGAGGCTCTTCCCCCAGATCTCCCCAGGACCATGATGAGGCGGGGAAGGCAGAATAGACAACCATGACGGGGGCCGCCGTTCACGAACCTTAGCATGGATGAAATGATCCGATAACTTTCGGCGAAGATGTGAGAAGGTCATGGATGCTTCTTTGCGCTACAAGGAGGCGAGGCCCTCTCAACTCCATCGTCATTCCAGAAATCTGGGGGAAACAAACGAGAGTGAGTTTGAGAAAAACTTTGGCTTTGTCGAAACCCTAGTTCTGTAGAAATCCTCTTTGATTCCTGGTTTGAATATGATTCGGCCACCCTCCAACATGCTCGCGCCTGGGGTGCAACCTCCAGTGCGATGAGGATGGAAGACACGTGATCAGAAGATTACTCAGACAGATCTATGGGGAAATCTACAGAGCCAGTTTATGGGCAATCTCACTCAGAATTGACGAATATATCTCCAGAACCCTTTGTTCTGTTCATTCGCAACTATTTATTACTTTGAAGACAACGTATCTTCTCAATGGCTGATGGCACGACACTCATTCTCTGCGTCGATCGAGACGACGACCTTGGGTTCAAGGCCAATGTCAAGAGTCCAGTGGTGGGGAGGGAGGCATGCCTGGAAGCTGCGGAGGCGCTAGGGCTTGCAGACCCAGAAGACTCTGACGTCAATGCCATCTTCCAGGCGGTCAAGACCTATGACGCCCTCACCAAGAAAGGCGAGCAAGTCGAGGTCGCGCTCCTTACCGGCGACCACATGCAGATGCTCGAGGGCGACCGCAAGATCGCCGCCGAACTCAAGGAGGTCGTCGACTCGACGGGCGCTGAGTCCTGTATCCTTATCTCCGACGGAGCGGAGGACGAATACATCCTTCCGATCGTCCAGTCAAGGATGGTGGTGAGCGGGATACAGCGGGTGATCGTCACCCAGATGCCGAATCTTGAGGGAACTTATTATATCATCAAAAAACTCCTCGACGACCCCAAAGTCTCTAGGATGGTCCTTATCCCCCTGGGACTTGCAATGCTCATCTATGCGACGGCCTACCTGATCGGCCGCCCCGAAGGGGCGACATTCATCGTCGTCGGCGCGCTAGGACTGTACCTACTCTTCAAAGGGCTCGGGATGGATGAGTTCTTCAGTTACAGCCTCAACTCGCTCCAGACAGCATTGCATAGAGGACGCATCACATTCGTCTTCTATATCGCCGCGATACTGTTTGTGATCGTCGGGATTATCATCGGCCTCAACAGTTATCTTGCCTACTATATCGAAGAGGGTTTCCTCATCCATTTCCTGACCTTCGCCTTTGGGGCAATCGGGTGGTTCACCGCCGCCGGCCTCACCGCCTCCCTGGGCAAGATCATCGATGTATATCTCCACGAGATCGTCGACCTCGGTAAGGTGATTGTCCTGCCCTTCTTCATCGGGGCGATCGGGATCATCGTCTATGGCATCAGCATCTATATGCTTTCGATCTCAAGGATTGCAGAGTTCCCATTCGGGGAGATTGTGGGGATCGAGTATGCAGTCTATTCGATGATTGCCGGACTCTTTATCGCCTTCGTTGGCGTGTACGTCCAGTCGCTGGTCAACCGCTGGATCGAAAAAAAAGGGGATAGATCAGGGAAACCTACATTCACGTCCTGAAATATCCGATGCTCCCTGGGAACTTGGTGGTGTTGTAATACACCCGCTGTTCCTGGGGAGTCTTCACGGTGAGCTCTGGGACAGTGACTGTGAAATTGTGCTCAAAGAACCGAAACGTCCCGTCCTCGTAATCTTTTGCAGCTCCTGGAATCAGGAGGACAGCGTGATCCGTTCCGATCTCGTCAATGGTGGCGTTCTCGAAATTTACGACATCAAGCACCTTGGCGCGCAGATCGCTTGTACCAAGGAGATGAATGAGCAACTTGGGTCCGTTGTCAACATCATAGGTGAGATTGACCTGTGCATCTTCGTTGACCAGATTGATCTCTATGTTCTGGACCATAATATAGCCGCACCGACATTCAGATCCGTTCTCGGTAGCGACTGCGGGAACCACAAGTGCTGCAAGGACGAGAATGATCAGAAGATCATACACCACTCGTTTCATTCAGAATAAATCTCTCACGAGAGATCATATAGCCTTTCTGGTCGAGGAAAAAAAGAGGTATCGCCCTGTTAGGGGTTTTGAGACAGAATAATCTCGATACTTGAGACGTTCGTCTTTCCTGTGTCAGTATCGATCATCTCTGTCGAGGTCTGGATCTCCTTTTTGGTGACCCCGTCAAGAAAACGGTTAATTGCGATCTCGGCCGTGTCGACAGCTCTTGAGATTGCCTTGCCTCTTGCCTTTATGGCTACTTCATCTGCGCCATTGTTAAACTGGGTGACAACTGCGAGCACGTAGTTCATCACCGGTTTGTTCCCTACGAATACTGTGTTATCTTTCAACATAGTCCACCTCTGCCGATGGTCAATCAGAGATACTTCTCCTTATAAATTAACTCCGCATTCAGGACCGACGCTCCGGCCGCACCGCGGATGGTGTTGTGACCGAGTGCTGTGAAACGCGGTCCTTCCCGCAACCTTCCGACCGAGACCGTCATACCGTTGCCGCGGTTCCGGTCGAGCCTTGGCTGCGGGCGGTCAGGTTGCTTTAGATACTCAACAGACCTTACAGGCTGGCTTGGCAGGCCGGAGAATGGTGCCACATACTCCTCAAATGCCTGTCTGATCTCTTCAAGAGAGCGGTCCAGATCAAGCCACACCGACATGGTATGACCGTCTATCACCGGAACCCGGTTACAACAGGCACTTACTGAGAAGGTAGCTGGTTCGACCACAGCACCATCAAACGACCCCATGATCTTTCTTGGTTCGGTCTCCATCTTGTCCTCTTCATTTTTGATGAAGGGGACCACATTGTCGAAGATCTCCATGCCGGCAACGCCCCTGAACCCTGCGCCTGAGATCGCCTGCATCGTCGCCACCCTGACGCCTGTGAATCCGAGCGGTTGCAACGGTGCAAGAGCAAGTGTGAGCACGATCGTCGAGCAGTTTGGGTTGGTAACGATGAACCCGTCCCGCCCCTGGTCATGCTGCACGTCGATGAGACCGAGGTGATCAGCATTGATCTCTGGGATAATGAGTGGGACATTGGGGTCCATCCGGTGTGAACTGGCATTTGAACAAACACCGACACCGGCGGCGGCAACTTCGGCCTCGACCGTCCCCGCAACATCTGCAGGCAGTGCCGAGAAGATAAGATCGCAGTCTTTGACCGCCTCGACGGTGGTCGGACTGACGACTGTTTCACCTGCCTCTCCTGGAAACGGCACATCAAGACGCCAGTTGACTGCTTCGCGATACTTTTTGCCAGCACTGCGCTCCGAGGCCGTCAACACCCTAAGGTCGAACCAGGGGTGATCGGCCAGAAGTTGTACAAACCTCTGACCAACGGCACCGGTAGCACCGAGAACTCCTACCGTAATCA
This sequence comes from Methanofollis sp., assembly GCA_028696365.1. Taxonomy (GTDB): domain Archaea; phylum Halobacteriota; class Methanomicrobia; order Methanomicrobiales; family Methanofollaceae; genus Methanofollis. The sequence goes on along the minus strand of JAQVHG010000019.1, from coordinate 2,390 downwards.
TGGATGACTTTACCTATATGTAAAGGTTTATTAAAATGTTACTTTTGCAGCGTATTCTTAATTTTTTCCCTATCAGCGATGAAATCTACGACTATAGGGCATAGTTTGTGACAAATGGAGTGAAATATGGAAACGTGCCTTTCGATACCGGGGCCTCAGGGAGAAGGGTGTGGTATGTGCACAAAAGATCTGCAGATGAATGAGATCGAAAGAAAAAGAGATGGGATTTTATTCCATCTGGATGGCTTCTGCCGGACAGACATCGACACAGGTCCCGCAGTCAGTGCAGAGATCATTGTCGATAACTGCGATACCGTCCTCCATGGCGATGGCCTCTACCGGGCACTCATCGACGCACGTTTCGCATCCAACACAAAGATCAGAGTCAACAATTGCAACCATACTCTATTACTCCGACATATATCTTCACAAAAAGCAGAGAAATAGATTTCGATGGGTCTGTCCGGTCACAGTCCCAGGACGTCGTCCATCGAATAGATCCCCGAGTCTTTACCTCGTACCCAGGCGGCGGCGCGTACTGCCCCACTTGCAAAGACTGCACGGTCGTAGGCGCGGTGCGAGAGGTTTATAGTCTCATAGTTTCCAGCAAAGAGCACCGAGTGATCGCCGACGATATCGCCGCCCCTGACCACATGGACGCCGATCTCGTTCTCCCGCTCCTTCATCCCCTCACGCCCGTAGACATGAGGGCGCGGCCCGAGTTCTTCGTCCAGGATCTCAAGGATAGTCTTTGCTGTCCCACTCGGCGCGTCCTTCTTGTAGCGGTGGTGGGCCTCAGTTACTTCCACGTCGTAGCCCTCACGGAGGAGGCGCGCGGCCTCGCGGATCAGCTTCCAGAAGATGTTGACGCCGACACTGAAGTTGCTGGAGATGACCGCAGGGACATGCCCCTCGATTGCAGTCCTGATCTCCTCGCGCTGTTCTGGCGAGAACCCGGTCGTCCCTACGACCAAGGCCACCCCATGTGAGGCGGCGACCTTGATGTTCTCGACTGAGGCGCTTGCCACCGTGAAGTCGATGAGCACGTCTGGGCGCACCTCGTCAAGGAACTCACCGATCTTTCCTGCCTCGACGACCGGCACCCCATAAAACGAGCCCTCCCTGATATCAACTCCTCCAACAAGTTCGAGGTCAGGGGACTCCGAGACCAGGCGCCCGATGATCGTGCCCATCCGCCCTAGGGCACCACAGACGACGACCTTAGTCATAATGCCTCAGCACCTCCTTGAGCACCCCGGTCTTCCCGGCATCGAGGTCGTCGAGCGGGAGGCGGACTGGCCCCGCAGCCATCCCGCGCAGCCCTACCGCCGTCTTCACCGGGATGGGGTTGGTCTCGATGAACATCGCCCTGAAGAGTAGGGAGAGTTCGTAATGGACCTTTCTTGCCGTGGCCAGGTCGCCCTTCTTGACCGCCTCGTACATCGCGACCATCTTGGCAGGCTCAAGGTTGGCAGCGACTGAGATGACGCCCGCCCCGCCAAGAGCAAGGATCGGGAGTGTGAGGGCATCATCGCCTGAGAGAACAGCGAAGTCCTTGTCCTGCGTCCCCTCGATGATCATGGAGACCTGCTCCAGGTCGCCACTCGCTTCCTTGACCCCAACAATATTGGGGTGGTCGGCAAGTTCGACGATCAGGTCGGGCTGGAGGTTCTGCCCGGTCCGTCCCGGAACATTGTACATGACGATCGGGATGTCCAGATCGGCCAGGGCAGTAAAGTGTTTGACCAGACCAGAGCGGTTCGGCTTGTTGTAATAGGGGCTGATGACCAGGGCACCGTCTGCTCCCAGGTCCTTTGCCGCTTTCGTAAACCGTACCGCTTCAGCGGTATTATTCGATCCCGTCCCGGCAAGCACCGGGACTTTACCATCAGCAGCCTCCACCGCAACCCCAATCACCTGCTCGTGTTCCTTGAAGGTGAGGGTGGCGGACTCGCCAGTCGAACCGCAGGGGACGATCCCGTGGACTCCTTCATGAATCAAATATGTAATATTTGATCTGAGGCCCTCGAGGTCGAGCGCGCGGTCAGGCGTCTGAGAAAAAGGAGTAATAATCGCTGGATAAACTCCCTCAAACATAAGTAGGAGTTATGCAGATGTCTTTTTAGTGTTTTGCTTCCTTGTGATGTAGCCAGCGATGCGGTTCCTGACGCACTTAGACTCGATGACGGCAACTTCAGCAACGACCTGCTTGTTCTCCTCGAAATCGCCGGAGAAGCGGCCGGTGTGAGTCCTCATCAGATCTGTTGCGAAGTGTTTGATATATGTCGGTTTTATTCCCATTCGCACCTATCCCTCAATTTTGTATCTTTAATGCGTCTTGACAGTTTAAGAATATTGTGCGCGACTTCCATGGGATCCTCGCCCAGCAC
>JAQVHG010000230.1 GCA_028696365.1 Methanofollis sp. | reverse complement strand
CCGCGTGCCGGTGAAGAAGGTCCCGGTCGTCGGGGTCATCTCGACCGGGAACGAAGTGGTGACGGCCGACGCCCCCCTCGCTCCAGGGCGGGTGCGGGACGCCAACTCCTACCTCTGCGCCGGGTTTGCCCGCGAACACGGATGCGAAGCGAGGCGCTATGGGATCATCAGGGACGACCCCGCCCTCCTCAGGCCGGTCCTCACGCAGGCGGTCGAGGAGTGCGACGTCGTCCTCATCTCAGGAGGATCGTCCAAGGACGTGCGGGACATGAGCGCCGGGGTGATCGGCGAACTCGGTACGGTGCTCGTGCACGGGATCGCCCTTTCACCCGGCAAACCGACGATCATCGGTCAGGTCGGCACGACGCCGGTCATCGGGCTCCCGGGCCATCCGGGCTCGGCCTACATCGTCCTCACTGCAATCGTCGCCCCCATCCTCGCCCTCGCCGCCGGTGCGCCGGTGCCTGAACGACGGGTGCGGGTGCGCCTGGCCGCGAACATCCCCTCGGCCAAAGGCCGGGAGGACCATGTGCGGGTGAAAGTCGAGGACGGCGAGGCGGTCCCGGTCTTCGGGAAGTCCGGGCTCCTCAACACCCTGGTCAGGAGCGACGGCGTCGTCGTCGTCCCGGCGACCAGGGAAGGGTTCGAGGAAGGCGACGAGGTGGAGGTGGTCCTGTGGTAAGGCGCTACCTCGACCTCGTCTCCCTCGCTCGGGCGCTCGAGATCGTGAGGGACGAGTGCGGCGGCCGGCCCAGGACCGAGAGCGTCCCGCTCGAGGAGGCCGCCGGCCGGGTGACCGCGGCCCCGATCTTCGCACGTTTCTCGGTGCCCGGCGTCCACCTCTCGGCGATGGACGGGATCGCCGTGCGGAGTGCGGACACGACCGGTGCACGCGAGACGCGGCCGGTCACCCTCCCTGACGCCCTGCGGGTGAACACCGGCAACCTGGTCCCGAACGTCTACGACGCCGTCGTGATGATCGAGGACGTCTGGCTCGGCGAGGACGGCACCTACACCATCAGGAAACCGGCCGCGCCCTGGCAACATATCCGCCCGGTGGGCGAGGACATCGGGGAGTCGGAGATGATCCTCCCGTCCCTGCACACGGTTCGGCCCCACGAACTCGGGGCCCTTGCGGCCTACGGGGTGACCGAGGTGCCGGTGCTCGCCCTCCGCGCCGGGATCATCCCGACCGGGAGCGAACTGGTGCCCGCCGGCACGAGGCCAGGGGCCGGGCAGACGGTGGAGAGCAACTCGCTCATGGCCGCGGCCCACCTGCGGTCCCTCGGGGTGACGCCGACGAGGTACGGGATCGTCCCTGACGAGCCCGACCTGATCAGGGCGGCGATCGAGAAAGGGATCGAGGAGAACGACCTTCTCATCGTCTCTGCCGGGTCGTCGGCCGGGACGCGGGACTTCACCGCCTCGCTCATCGACGAGTTCGGCGAGGTGCTGGTGCACGGCGTCGGGATCAAACCGGCCAAGCCGGTGATCATCGGAACGATCAGGGGCAAACCGGTCATAGGGCTGCCGGGCTATCCGCTGGCGGCCTTCACGATCCTGCGCGAGGTGATCACCCCGCTCGTCGCCGGCTACGGGTTCCCGGTCCCTGAGCCAGAGACCGTCGAGGCCACGCTCACCACCACCCTTCACTCAGACATCGGGACCGACGAGTTCGTCCTGCTCTCGGTGGGCCAGATCGGTGATTCCTGGGTGGCCGTCCCGCAGTCGCGGGGGGCCGGGGTCCAGATGAGTGCGGTGCGGGCGAACGCCCTGATGACGATCCCGTCGGCGAAAGAAGGGGTCGAGGCCGGAGAGGCGGTCACGGCCAGGCTGATGGTCCCGCGCCGGCAGGCGAAAGAGGCGGTCCTGGTCACCGGGAGTCACGACCCGGCCCTCGACTCTCTCGCCGACCTGGTGAGGCCGCAGGGCGTGGAGGTCCACTCCACCCATGTCGGCTCGATGGGCGGACTGCTCACCCTGAGAAAACGGCAGTGTCATGCGGCGCCGATGCACCTGCTGGGCGCCGACGGGGAGTACAACCTCCCGTATCTGAAGAAATATATGCCGAACGAAGACCTTGTCTGCGTCTGCGTGGCAGAGCGTGAACAGGGGCTCATCGCCAGGGAGCCGGTCGGTTTCGAGGACCTCCCGACGCTGCGGTATGCGAACCGGCAGAAGGGGTCGGGGACCAGGATCCTCCTCGACCATCTCCTCAAGAAGGAGGGGACCGATCCGCAGACGATTTCGGGCTACGACCGGGAGTTCACGACCCATCTCGGCGTCGCCCTGGCCGTGCGGTCGGGGGAGGCCGAGTGCGGGATGGGGGTTTACTCGGCGGCGAAGGCCCTCGGCCTGGCCTTCACGCCGATCGCCACCGAGCGCTACGAACTGGTGCTCCGTGCCGAGACCCTCGACGACCCGCGGGTCGACGCTCTCCTCAGAGCGGTCTCGTCCGAGGAGTTCAAAGGGGTGCTCACCGCCCTCGGCGGCTACCGGGTCAGCGAGACAGGCGTGCGGCGCGTACTGCCGTGAGTACCGCCTCTTCGGGAGTGGAGCACGGGAAGACCCCGTCGATATCCCAGGTCTTCACCCCGAAGACCGATTTTTTCATCTTGAGGGCGAGGGCGATCTCGGAGAGCGTGCCGTACTCCCCGCCGACCGCAACGACCGCATCGGCCGAACTGACGACCAAGGTGTTACGTGCATGCCCGAGGTCGCTCCTCACCACGACATCGACGTAGGCGTTCTCGCCGTTGGTCCCCGAGATGATCCCGACGGTGGTCCCGCCGCCCTCTTTTGCCCCCCGACATGCGGCTTCCATGACGCCCCCGAGCCCTCCGCAGACGACGATGGCTCCGTTCTGTGCAAGGAGGTAGCCTACGGTCTCTGCGGCCTCGACCTCTTCTGGCGATGCGTTACTGGCACCGATGACAGCGATCTGCATGCTTGCGATCTTGGGCGGCTGAGATGTAAATTCTTCTTGGTTTGAGTATAACGGTGGGCGCCTCGTGCTGGGATGTTTTTCTGGCCGGGGTTTCGCCGTCGCCTTGGTTCTGCGTCGGCGATTGGCCGGGAAGCGGCGTCTGGTGGATCTGATGAAGTTCTCTCATTTCTGATCTGTGGTCTGCCGTCCTCGACCAATCTTCATGACGAGGGGCGAAGGGGGCCGGAAGGCCACCGAGCGCCGTTGTTGAGTGATCGTGGAGATGATTGAAATGGAGGAGGCGAGTGTCCTCTCATCATCCTGCCGGGGGACGAGTGCCCCCGGACCCCCGCGATGGCGATAAGTGGGGGGACGAAACTTTTTGGACTTGATGAAGTTCTCTCATTTCTGATCTGTGGTCTGTCGTCCTCGACCAATCTTCATGACGAGGGGCGAAGGGGGCCGGAAGGCCACCGAGCACCGTTGTTGAGTGATCGTGGAGATGATTGATAATGGTGGAGGCGAGTGTCCTCTCATCATCCTGCCGGGGGACGAGTGCCCCCTGACCCCCGCGATGGCGATAGGGGGAGGATGGGGATCTGTGGATCAGGTGGGTGTTGTCCAATTCAGATCAGGTGAGGGTCGTCCAATTCAGATCAGGTGAGGGTCGTCCAATTCAGATCAGGTGGGTGCCGCCCAATTCAGATCGGGTGCATGTCGCCCACGACCAATCTCCATGACAAGGAGCGAAGGGGGCCGGAGGCCACCGGGCACCGTTGTTGAGTGATCGTGGAGATGATTGAAATGGTGGAGGCGAGTGTCCTCTCATCATCCGCCGGGGGACGAGTGCCCCCGGACCCCCGCGATGGCGATAGGGGGAGGATGGGGATCTGTGGATCTCGTGAGGGTCGATCCGTTCTGATCAGGTGAGGATCGTCCTCTTCTGATCTGGTGGGTTTCGTCCTCCACAACATCTATATCCCCATCTCGACAACCACCGGCCTGATGATACCCGGCATCGGCATCG
>JAQVHG010000018.1 GCA_028696365.1 Methanofollis sp. | reverse complement strand
TCGAGGAGGTGGAAGGTGCCGAGGAGGCGGAGTTCAAACCTTTCCCTCACCACGAGGCCCTGCCCAGACACGAACTCGTCGGCGGGATCGCGCTCATGCAGGAGGAAGACAGGGCCGGTGCCGCCCACCTTCTTGCTTCCCGCCCCTCGCTCCACACCGTCCTTTTCCCCACCTCGCCGGTGGAAGGGGAGTTCAGGACCAGGGAATTCCTGGTCCTCGCCGGCGAGGAGACGACCAGGACCGTGGTCACCGAGCACGGCCATCACTTTGTCGTCGACCTTGCCGGAGCCTACTTCTCGGCCCGCCTCTCCACCGAGCGCCAGCGGGTCTGTGCCGAGATGGCTGAGGGCGAGCGGGTCGTCGATATGTTTGCCGGCGTCGGGCCCTTCGCCCTCACCCTTGCCGACCATGCCAACCTTGTTGTGGCCGCCGACCTCAACCCCGCGGCGGTCTCCCTCCTCTGCGAAAATATCACGAAGAACCACAAGACCAATGTCATCCCGGTCTATGCCGACGCCGCCCACCTTCCCGGCGTCTTTGGCCGGACCTTCGACCGGGTGATCATGAACCTCCCGATGGAGTCGGTCCAGTTCCTCAAGGCCGCCTTCGCTCTCTGCCGCCCAGGGGGGACGATCCACTTCTATGCCCTGGTGGACGAGGAAGGGAAGTACCTCGACGCCATCAAGGCTTTTCCGGTCGCGGAGGTGCGGGAGCATCGGGTGCGGAGTTACTCGCCTGCCGAGTGGCACGCGGTGTACGAGATCGTGGTCGGGGAGTGAGAGGTTCACTCCCGGGCGTACGGGACCGATGCAATATATTCACTGGGCGCGAGATATTCTTCAGTCAGGCGCTCTCCTCTGAAAAAATGGATCTCTGGTTCGGACGTTTTTGCACCGGAGACCAGGTAAAAATAATAATTTTTCAGTTTTGTGCAAGTTGTCCATTCGTTCTGGGTGAGATAGAACGAATGACGGGTTTTTCCCCCGATATAGCCTTCACCTCAATATATCGCTCATCTCCGGTCTCGTCGTACGACCTGATATCATAGCCGAGGGCTGCGTTCTTTGAAACGATCTTTACCTGGTCTGCGAGGTCAGGGCGTCCGGCCATCTCCAGACGACGTTTTTCTGCACGGCACGCGATATCTTCAGCGCAGTGACCCAAGAAGATCCGTTTTCGGTGCTGTGCTTCGTAATCGATCGGACCGCTCATTGTGCGCCTCTCCTGATCAGGGTTCTGACTCTTCCTGTCGGTCTGCACTGGATCCAGGATCCGGACCTCTTCAGGAAGAGGGATTGAGACCAGGTCGCCTGGTGTCTCCTCGACAAGATGTGACAGCATCCAGCAGAATGAGTGGGCATGGATCAGCGACACGTCTTCAAACCCATCACGTTCGAGTGCCTTCTTTACTTCTCGCAACGCCGTGAGGTACGCCTGATAGTTTTCCCATGAACAGTTCCGCGCCGTTCTAAGAGGAATACCCATCATCGAAAAGGCCTGGTCGAAAAATGTGGTCTTGATGGGGGCGTAGCGCTCTGGCCGATATAAATAGAAAAGATATGCAATATAGTCGTATCTTCTCCCTGCGTGATCGATGAAACCCTGAAATGCTCTGTCCCGAGAAATATTTTCTTTGAAGAAATCGTAGATGAGTTTCTCATAGGAATGTGTGACTTTCGGGTCGTCCAGCGCCTCATAAAGGGACTGATGACTGCGGGCCTGTTCTCCGAACCGTGCTTCCCACTGAACGAGGTTATTTCTGACATCAGTGTGGGGGATATCGATCTCGATCGCCGCGATCAACCTCCTGATGATCTGCCCGCTTCCGATCTCGTCCTCTGTCCATTCATCGACCGCGAGTCGTTTCCGTCCTTCTTCACAGACTTTCATCTTGTAGTCCTCCCACTCCAGGGGAAGGCCTTCCTCAAAAGAGAAGAATGGTTGACCTGACTTTTTTAGGATGGCATCTTTCAACTGAAGAAAACGCTGATGGAAGAGTGGATATGAGAGATAGGTCTCTGAATTTGGCATAAATGCACATCGAATGATGTATATTTAATTTTACTGATTTTATTCATCTTTTGTGGACCAAGTTTCAAAATTAGGCTTTGTAGAAATCATCTTGATGAAAATCCCTAGCGAAGTGCGTGCCGCCCCCCGAACCCCCCGCGAACACGATGGGTCGAGGACGGTAATTTCCTCATCATGGTTATCTATTCTGCCTTCCCGACCCTATGGAGGCAGAGCCCCCGGCCAAAGAGGTGGGAAGGCGGTTGAATCGCGCTCGCACTGAGAATTGGTGAGGAGTTCTACAAAGCCGTTCTTTAGGTTCTGTAGAAATCTTCTTGATGAAACTCTCTGCCGGGGTGCGTGCCGCCCCCGATCAAAGAGGGGGGAAGGCAGGTGGCACACGTCTCCCCCACACTATAGCGAAGATTTCTACAGAGCCAAAATTTCTACAGAACCGAAAAAAAGATTATTCCTTTTTCCCCTCGCCCAGGGTGTGGATCACCAGGCCTGAGAGGAGTTTAGGCTCAAACCAGGTCGACTTCGGGGGCATGACCATCCCGGCGTCGGCGATCTCCATCACCGTCTCAACGTCGACCGGCTGCATCGAGAAGGCAAGGGCGAACTCGCCTGAATCGACTCTGGCCTCGAGGTCGGCCAGCGGCCTGGCCCCGCCGAGATATTGGAGCCTGGGGTCGGCGCGGGGATCGGTGACGCCGAGCATCCCCTCAAGCACTTCTTTCTGGAGGGCCGAGACGTCAAGGGAACCGGTGAGGTCGTCGGGGTTCTCGACCGGGCCTGAGATCTCGTACCACTCGCCGCCGAGGTACATGTGGACGACATGCGTCCCCTCGACCGTGCGCAGGGGTGCGATCTTAAAGACCGTGTCGTCGATCTCGCCGTACGCCCGCACCTCGAACTTCTCCTTGAGCGCGGCAAGGAACGACTCAGGGGTATACTCACCCAGGTCGGTGATCAGTCTGGAGTAGCCGTGAATCTTCACCCGCTTGTGGGCAAAGAGGATCGTCATGATCCGCCCGTCCTCTGGCTCGTAGGTCCCGGCCTTCCTCCGCTCCTCGGCGACCGTCACTGCAGACTTTGCCCGGTGGTGGCCGTCAGCGATATAAAGTGCCGGCACCCTGGTAAAGGCTTCCTCCAGATAACTGAGGCTGATGGTATCGCTGATCTTGAAGAGTTCATGGACCACGCCGTTCTCAGTCTTGACGACCGCGTCGGGCTCGCCGTCAGGGAGGATCGACTCGAGGTACCCGAAGATCTCGCCTTCGTCAGGATACAGCATGACGACCAGCCCGGTGTTGGCGTTCGTGGCCGCAATGTGCCGCGTCCGGTCCTGCTCCTTGTCATAGCGCGTGTGTTCGTGCTTCTTGATGGTGTCCTCAAGATAATCGTCGACGTCCACACAGGCGACAAGCCCGAGATAGAGGTTCCCGCCTTGTTTCACACGGTACAGGTACATCGAGGGTTTTTCGTCGCGGCGGAGGATCCCCTGATCTTCCATCTCCTGGAGGTTCTCGCGGGCGGTCTCGTAGATCTTCTCGTCGTCGGCCGGGATGTCCCTGAGAATGGCGTCGGTCCTGACAACCCGCAGGAATGACTTCGGATTTTTCCTAAGGATCTCCTCGGCCTCGTCTGTCGTTACCACATCGTACGGCACCGAGGCGATCGCTGCGGCCTGTGCGCGTTCTGGCCGAAGCCCTGAGAATCGGTATATCTTCACCATGGGGATCACAGTCTCCTGAAAGCTGGTAGTAGTTTCACCTGCGTCAATATATTAGCTCATGGGGTGTACTCTACTGCAATGTCTGAGACCAGGGTGATCCTGCGACGAGCGGTGATCGCCGACCTCCCCACCGTCGCCGCCATCGAACGGGAGTCCTTTGTTGACCCATGGAGCGAGGAGACTTTCCTCCAGGCGCTGGAGGTCTGGGCTGATACGTTCTTTGTAGCCCAGGTGGGCAATGAGATCGCGGGATTCATCGTTGGGGGCCTGGAAGACACTGGCGAGGCAATCTATGGGCATGTCTGCAACTTTGCGGTGACGAGAACCTATCAGGGACACGGGATTGGTCGCCTCCTCCTCCGCCGTGCCGAGCATCAGTTTGCCATCCACCTGGCCGAGGGCGTCCAGCTTGAGGTGCGGGCCTCGAACATCCATGCACAGTCATTTTATCAGAAAAATGGATATCAGCCAGTGTTTATCGTCGCAGGATATTATGCCAACGGCGAGGACGCCATCCTGATGATGAAGTGGTTTTTTTAGGGGGATCGGTTGGAGCACCTACTGCTCATGAGGTCATCCTAAAACTCCCCCCCATATCTTTCTCAAAAATAGCGATGAAGATGGTAGTGTCCTCCCCCCTTTTACATGACATAACCACGCATTCGTCGCCTTCCCATAATCTCTCGCCGAGGGCAGCACGCCCCCCCGGCAGAGAGAGTTATCCAGAGGATTTCTACAGAGCCCAAATTCGTTCTCACTCTGATTCACCAGATCTCATGAGCCGATCGGATCAGGATAGCACGATAGATGATCCTGATGGGAGTTCTATCGTCCTCAGTTCTATCTTCTCATAGGAAGAGCAGAAGAGGTTGAGAAAATATGTACTCAGGATCATCCTGTAAGAAAATCCCTCTACATCTTTGTGGGCGAAAAAATATTTCTCTTTTTTTGTCATGACGAATTTCAATTTTCTATGCACCGAAAATATTCAGTTTTATCTTCACAGGGTTTTTCGATCCTCTCTGTCATCATGTTCGTAACCCTTCACCCCTCACATCCTGTGGAAAACCCGCAGGGGAGGGGGTGGAGAAATAAATCCTGACGCACGGGACGCCGCCCCATCTCTCCCTATGTGGATGAGAGAGCATGAGCAAAAAAGCATTTGAGAAGATTGTAGATCGGCTACGGAGTTTAAAATTCTTGCAAAAAAAGATTCAGTCGAGAAATTCTAAAAAATTATTCGTTTTTCGCGGATGAACGTGCCCCTTTCCACTCGCCTTTCAACTCTGGATAATCATCGAGGATCTTGGAGACTGTGCTCCTGCTCACACTGAACATCCGGCAGATCTGAGAGATGCTGACCCCAGAACGCCTGACCGTGATCAAGGCCTCGACCTGCCCGTCGTTCAGGGCCCTGGGGCGTCCGATGGTGCCCTTCGGTTTGGAAGACGAGCGTGCATGATGTGAATAGGTCTTGCGGGCGAACCCCTGATATGCGTGCATGTATGTGAGGAAGTTCTTGAGGTCTCGTGTCCGTGCTGTGGGATCGTCGATATGCGCAATAAAATCGTTCTCGGCAAAGTAAGGAATGCAACCTTCGCTGACGAGGAGTTCCAGTTCATCAAGACCGTTGTCAAGATTTCTGGAGAGGGACGGGAGATTTAAAAACAGGATGTGCGTGATCCCATGCTCCTGGCAATATGTAAGCATCTCAAGATAGCCCTCCCGTTTTCTGGGCGGCGTGCTATTCACCCGGTGGTCGGTGAAAAGCCTATTGATGCGAAACTTATATTTGCAATATTCTTCCAAAATCCCGCGATGATGCTCCATATCGCCTTTTTTTCTGGTAGAAAGGTAGGCCACGGCATCTTTCTTCATAAAAAATATTAAAATTCATGACCATTTATCTGTTACGATTCTCGGCAAATGCTATAAAAAAAGCACCATAAAGAAAATCAAAAAAATAATCATGGAATACTGGAATAAAGAAAAAAATGGATATATTTAGGCATTGTTGGCAGTCTTCAACGTATCCCACCTTTCAAGAACCTCTTTTCCCTCAATGAAGACAAGCCCATGCTTCTCGGCATAGGCCTTTGCATCGTCCTTCGAGAGTGCAAGCCCGGTCTCGTCGTCGAGCATCTCACAGACCACGACCGCAGGCGTTACCCCGGCCTGTTCGGCCAGGGCGATCGAGAGTTCAGTCTGCCCCCGGCGGACATCGAGGAGACCGTCGGCCGCTCTGAGGATCGCGACATGGCCAGGCGTCCTGAACTCAGTTGCAAAGTCCTGCCCACCGCCATTGAGAGACATCTTCACCTGATCGGCGATGGCGTTGATGGTCGTCGCCCGGTCGCGGTCAGGGATCCCTGTATAGGTACTCCGATGGTTCACCCAGATCGAGAACGACGAGTGGTTTTTCCGGTCATAAGGGATGTCGCCCAGGTGTTCGACCGCCCCAAAGCCCTGCAGGAGGTCGGAGGCAAAGGGAAGACCGAGTTTTTTTGCTGCCTCAGGATGGACTGCGGTGCAGATCAGTCCGCCACCGTCGCGGCGCATCGTCAGCACATCTTTGGGCGTGACCGCGTCGGCCCTGATGATCAGGTCGGTCTCCTTCTCGCGGTCGTCGAAGTCATAGAGCAGTACAATCTTGCCCTCTCTGAGGGCGGCATATGCGTCTTCAATCATGGGTTACCTCCACATGTACGATGTCGTTGTCTTGCAGTCCAAAGGTCTCGCGTAAAGGTGCCGGCGAGATGATCTCAATGATCTCCTCGGGGTAGTGGCTCCGTCTTGGCTCGATAATCGCGCCCGGACACTCGCCGACACGACACGGGTGGCACCGAGCATCCCCGAACGATCTCCCGTCGGCCTCAAAGCCCTCAATCCCGATCCAGACCAATCCTTCGAGACGACGTTTCACCTTGACACTCTCTGGATCGAGTCTGACATTGAGCGTGCCAGGATAAGCATTAAACCCGAGTTTATCGATAAACTGTTCACGGTATTGGGGGTGGTCGATGTAGTAACTTCCCTCACCAAGACCGCTGATCACCGCCCCCTTAAGGACATAATAGCCGCCGTTAGGGGAGAAGATCCGGGAGTACGCCGAGTACTCACGCCTGAGTTCCTCCTCGCCGGCAGGGGCAACGGCCACGTACTGCCCGTCGGTCCTGACAGTGCGCGTGATCATCCCTGTCGCCTCAAGGGCCTTGAGCCGGCGCGAGGCCGTCTGGGGGCTGATATTCAGGGCGTTGGCCAGAGACTGTGAGGACATCCAGGCAGAGCTCCGCAGTCCGCCCATGAGTGCAACGACCTTCAGGCACTGGAGATCTCCTGCATCCATCATGTGTTTCAAAATTGAGATGCATCCTATATATGGATTGCGCACTTGACTTCGCATATTGTCGATGGACCATTCGTTAATTATTTAATCTACGTGGTAAACATCTATCCTCATGAACTCCGAATTGCGTAAGCAACTTGCCGAGAAGATGGCAGGTGAGATTACGCTCTCGGACTCACCGGGAAAAGCCCTGAAAAAATGGCGCATGAGTTTCGGCATCCCACAGGGGATGCTTGCAGAGCAGCTCGGCGTCTCTCCCTCGGTCATCTCAGACTATGAAGGGGGAAGGCGCAAAAGCCCGGGGACCGCCGTGGTCGGCAAGATCGTCGACACCATCCTCTCGATCGACGAGGAGAACGGCGGGAAGTATATCCAGCGATTCTCCAGGATCCTCTACAATGCCTTTGATGACGATGACGTCATCTATGACATCCACGACTACGCCTCTTCGGTCCCCATGACCGAGTTTGCGAAGGCCGTGGGTGCGCAGCGACTCTGTGGATCAGTTGACCTCTCCATCTTCGGGTACACCGTGGTCAACAGCCTCAACGCGATCCTGCAACTCTCTTCGAACGAATTCAACCGCATCTATGGATGGAGCACCGAGCGTGCGCTCATCTTCACCAATGTCTCGACCGGGAAGTCCCCGCTCGTAGCGATCAGGGTAACCCCCTTCAAACCGCGGTGCGTGGTCCTCCAGGGACTTGAGGTAGAGCAGGTCCATCCGCTCGTTCCGAAGTTGGCTGAACGCGACCGGATCACTGTACTCTGCACGTCGATGGACGTCGAACAAATCGTGAGCACATTGAGGGAAAAAGAATGGTAGGCATCATCAGTTATGGGGCATATATCCCCAGGTTCAGGATCAAGGTCGAGGAGATCGCCCGGGTCTGGGGGGACAACCCCAAGGATATTTCAGGCGGCCTCGGTGTCCAGGAAAAGTCGGTCCCCGACCTTGACGAAGACACTGCGACCATCGCCGTCGAGGCGACCAGGAACGCACTCCTCAGAAGAGACGTCGACCGCGACGCCATCGGGGCGATCTATGTGGGTTCAGAGTCCCACCCGTACGCCGTCAAGCCGACGGCGGCGACGGTCGGGGCGGCCATCGGGGCAACCCCGGTGATGACCGCGGCCGACTACGAATTTGCATGCAAGGCCGGCACCGCCGGCGTCCAGACCTGCATGGGCCTGGTCGGGAGCAAGATGGTGACATACGGCATCGCCGTCGGGGCCGACGTCGCCCAGGGCGCACCTGGCGACGCCCTCGAGTACACCGCCGCGGCCGGCGGGTGCGCCATGGTCATCGGATCTGAGGATCCGATCGCCGAGATCAACCACACCTGCTCATATACCACCGATACGCCGGACTTCTGGCGCCGGGAAGGGCAGGCATACCCCCGCCATGGCGGCCGGTTCACTGGCGACCCTGGATACTTCAAGCACGTCCAGGGAGCAGCTCGGATGATGCTCGAACAGATGGGAACCAAACCCTCTGACTACGACTACGCCGTCTTCCACCAGCCGAACGCCAAGTTTCCAAGGCGCGTCGCCGGCAAACTTGGGTTTACCAGAGAGCAGATCAAGCCAGGCCTTGTCGTCCCGCACCTCGGGAACACCTACTCAGGCGCCTCGATGGTCGGACTTGCAGCGACTCTCGATGTCGCCAAACCGGGCGACCGGATCTTCGTCACCTCGTTTGGCTCGGGTGCGGGCAGCGACGCCTTCGACATCACGGTCACCGATCTGATCGCGGACACCAACGTCTTCGACCGGGCTGCGGCACCGACGGTGGAGGCCCTCCTCGCAGACCCGATCTATCTCGACTATGCACAGTATGCCAAACACAAGGGTAAGATCATGGTGCAAAAATGAGAGATGTAGCAGTAATTGGGATCGGCTGCACCAAATTTGGTGAATGGTGGGACCGTTCCTTCAGGAACCTCTTTGTTGAGGCAGGCGTCAAGGCCATCGAGGACGCAAATCTTGCGGGCGAACAGATCGACGCCATGTATGTTGGGAACATGAGCGCAGGGCGGTTCATCGAGCAGGAACACATCGGTGCACTCATCGCCGACTATGCCGGGCTTGCGTCCGAGCACATCCCCTCGACCCGTGTCGAGGCGGCCTGTGCCTCAGGCGGCCTGGCCTTCCGTGAGGCGGTCATCTCGGTCGCTTCAGGGATGTCAGACATCGTCGTCGCCGCAGGAGTCGAGAAGATGACCGATGTCGACACCAGTCTCTCGACCGACGCCCTGGCCGGGGCGGCCGACCGTGAATGGGAAGGCTTCACCGGTGCGACCTTCCCAGGGCTGTATGCGATGATCGCCAACGACTATATCCACCGCTACGGCCTGACCAGGGAACAACTCGCCCAGGTCGCGGTGAAGAACCACTACAATGGTGCGCGCAACCCCATCGCACAGTTCCAGAAAGAGATTACCCTGGACACGGTGACCAACTCGACGCTGGTCGCCGACCCGCTGCGGCTCTTCGACTGCTCGCCGATCACCGACGGGGCGGCGGCCGTGGTCGTCGCACCTCTGGAGGTCGCAAGGAAGTTCACCGACACGCCGATCAAGGTGCTCGCCACCGCCCAGGCCAGCGACACCATTGCGCTCCATGACCGCCGCGACATCTCGACCCTGGACGCCAGCGTGGCCGCAGGCAACCGGGCCTTCCAGACAGCCGGGCTCGAGCGAAAAGACATCGACTTTGTCGAGGTTCACGACTGTTTCACCATCGCGGAGATCTGTGCCATCGAAGATCTCGGCTTCTGCAAGAAAGGAGAGGCCGGGAAGTTCACCGAAGAGGGCGCTACCGCCCTGGACGGTCAGATCCCAGTGAACACCAGCGGCGGGTTGAAATCATGCGGTCACCCGGTCGGGGCGACCGGGATCAAGCAGGTCTGCGAGGCCGTGCTCCAGCTCCGCGGCGAGGCCGGGAAGCGGCAGGTCGACGGGGCTGAGATCGGCATGACACACAATGTCGGCGGGACCGGTGCGACGGTCGCCGCACATATCTTCGGGAGGACCTGAGATGTCGGTACCACGTTTCTGGAGAAAGATCCCCCAGCGCTATAACCTGGAAGGGACCCACTGCGAGACCTGCGGGCGCTACTTCTATCCGCCCAGGAACCTCTGCCCTGAGTGCCGGCGCGAGGGCACGATCGTCAACCACACCTTCAAAGGGGTCGGCAAGGTCGTGACCTACTCGGTGATCAGGACTGCAAGCGACCAGTTCTCCGCCCTGACGCCGTACGTCCTTGCCATCGTCGAACTTGAGGAAGGACCGAGGCTGACGACGCAGCTCGTCTGTTCACCCGAAGAAGTCAAGATCGGAATGCCAGTCAAGGCGGTCTTCCGCAAGATCGGTACCGAGGGCGAGAGCGGTGTCATCTACTATGGGACGAAGTTCGCCCCAATGTAAACAAGACCACAGAATTCCTCCTGTGTGAAAAAAACCAATACTCTCGATTCCTCTTTTTTTGGTTTTGTAGAACTCCTCTTGATGAATTTCTTGGGCGGGGGGGCGTGCCGCCCCCCGAACCCCCCGCCCACACGATAGGTCGAGGGCGGCGGCACTCTCTTTATGGTCATCGATTCTGCCTTCCTGACCCTATCATGTTCCCGGGGGTCCGGGGGCAGAGCCCCCGGCCAAAGAGGTGGGAAGGCGGGGGACACACCTCTCATCCACACAAGAGGTGAGGGTTTCTACAGAGCCTTTTTTTGGTTTTGTAGAACCCATCTCGAATCATGGAGCATATCCCAACACTCTCTAGGGTTGAAGTTCTCCTCGAACTGAAGTGCTTCCTTCCAGAATTTCTAAACCCTATCCTCTACCGGGGGGCGGCACGCTCCCCGTCAGATTGATTCATCATGAGGACTTCTACAGAGCCCTTTTTTTAGTTCTGTAGAATTCTTCTCGAACTTGCTCACGCTCGTTTCCCCCAAACCCCCCATATCAAGATCGGTCAAGATAGGGAGGGGTACCGCAACCCCCTCTTCATGTCCATTGATTTTTGCCTTCCCAGTCTCATCTTCATCCCCGGGGGGCGGGGGCAGGCGCCCCCGACGAGAAACTAGAGGAAGGTGGTACAGTCGCGTATACTCAGGGAAGAGATGAGAATTTCTACAAAATCGAGAAATAAAGATTGGCTCAGTAGAAATCCTCTTGTGAACCTCGGCGGGGGGCTTGCTGACCCCCAGATGATCCCCCGCCCACGATAGGTCGTGGATGGCAGCACCCTTCTCATGGTCATCTATTCTGCCTTCCTGGCTTCATCGTGCTCCCCGGGGTTCCGGGGGCAGCGCTCCCGGCAAGAGACTAGAGGAAGGCAGGGGACACACACCCTCCCTACGATACGTGAGGATTTCTACAAAGCCAAGGAAAAAAAGATTTAGATCTGGATCTGCCTGAGGGCCTCATAGGCCATCCGTCGGTAGAGGTCCAGGTTCACCCCAGGATAATGTTCCTGTGTGAGCGCGGTGTCTGCGCTCTGGTCGAAGCGCTCGATCCGTTTCAGCGTGCTCTCAGCGGCGTCAAGGATCCAGGAGTCCCGCATCTCCTTCTCAACGACCGTCACCGACTCGGCCCGCACCGAGACAAAGATCCTGCCGTCAGGTGCCTCATAAACATTTGGCTTGCCCACTACCGCGACAAATGCCGGCGGTTCGATCCTGGAGACCTGCTGCATCGCCTCCTGCTGATAAGACGAGGCCGAGACAAAGAATATCCCGGTCGGGTCAGCAACACGGAAGTTGTAGAAGACGTTCTGGTCACCTCGCTTCTCTTTCTGGGTCATCGACCCGATGATAAAGATCCGGTTGCACCGCTCACCCGTGGGCAGAAGCACATAGGCCGGACTCTT
The DNA here is from genome assembly GCA_028696365.1 of Methanofollis sp. GTDB lineage: Archaea > Halobacteriota > Methanomicrobia > Methanomicrobiales > Methanofollaceae > Methanofollis. Next base: position 5,460 of record JAQVHG010000018.1, on the reverse strand, counting down.
CTCGTCTTCCCCATCCTTGAAGTGGTAAGTGGCCTCGCGCAGTTCGGCCGCAAAGACCCGACGGGCAGGCTCACGCTCGTAGCGCTGCTGATTGAACCTTCCTTCACTCGCCATCGGCTTCACCTCCCAGGAGGTTGAGGAGTTCGGTATGTCGATCTTTATCAAAGGCAACCGGCGAACACTCCCTGACAAGGATAGTGTCCCCCAGGTCATTGCCCATACAGGTGAAATACCGTCCCATCATCGTATCTTTGAGCCGGTAGAATACATCGTCCATGCCCATCGGACTGTTCTCAGCCGTCTCAACCGCCTGCTCGAGAGTAACCCCGGTCACCGTCTCGACGACCTCGCGCTGCATCAGGATATTGTGCGCCTTCTCCCCGTCGTCGAGGACTCCCTTGATCCGCAGGTCATACCTGAAGTCATTCTGCATCTCATGCACCGGACAGTAGTTCATCCGTGAGAGGACACGGTTGCACCCCTCTACCGGACAGCGTTTGATCACCCCCGAACCAGGTCCGATATTGACAATTGCACCCTGGTAGGTCATGCCACCGGTACCGACCTCCATCTCTGCATCTTCGTCGGGGACACAGGTAGCCCCATTGAGAGTGACCTGGGGACGCCCCTGATACTCACCGACCGGGGCGTAAAAGATATTGTAGACCATGCCGACCTCAAGTCTGGGTGCATCATCGCCCTTCCAGGTGGTGAACGAGACTGTCCCAGTCTCATCACCGACAAGTCCGGTCTGGAAGATCCGCTCATGGCGCGGCTCCCATTCTTGAACCATTTTTACCCGCAGACATGCGACCCCAGGCCTGAGGTCGGCGACATTCGTCACCTGCGGTAGGAACGTAATATTCTCCTCAAGCGGGGTGATTGTCGTCCCTGCATGGAAGTTCAGTTTCGGCACACCACGGTACTCGTCCACAACCACTGACTCGATCCGATAAGACTGCCCCATCTCAAGAAGAGGAGCGTTTGCCCGCGCCCATGCCGTGAACTGGATTGCTCCCGTGGCGTCGGCGATGACCCCAGTCTGTTTGATCGTGGGAGAAACAGGGTTTGAGAGTCCGACGACCTTCCCCTCGATCATCACCCACTCGCCAGGGAGGAGCGTCCCGATCTCGCGCTGTTCTAAGGTCTGACGAGGGGCGCTCTCCAGGCCGTGTTCCTTGGCAATATTTTCACTCACGGTTTTCTCGGCCTCATTGAGGTTGACCCCAAACTGATCTACAAGAATCCGGAGTTTATTCTCAACGAAGGTCGCATCGACCTCGACAGACTGTGACTTGAATTTCTGGGAGATTCTTTCTGCTACTTCGGACAGGTCCATATACATCTCCACAGGAGCATCGGTTGCCATGGGTATAAGCTGATCGGGTCTGGGGTGAAAGTGATGTGAAAAGTGATCACCGTCTGGTCGTACCTTTAAGTACTCATGAGTATAAATTTTGAATATGGCGATCACCGCTGACAGTACGATCCTGGAACTCCTCCAGGAGAAGCCCGAATCTGCAGATGTCCTGATGCGCTTTGGCATGGGCTGCCTTGGCTGTGCCATCGGCAGGGGCGAGAGCATCCGCCAGGCTGCGGCTGCGCATGGCATCCCGCTCGAAGAACTTGTTGCTGCGCTGGGTATCCAGGAGTAAGAATTATTTTTTTGGGTGATCCTTAAGGGATACCCGATATTTTTTCATTTCTTTGAGTGTCGCCTCAGGATTGCGCTTGAAGTAGACCGCAACCTCAGGTTCGTGGAGAAGAGTGCACCGGCTACAACTCCAGACTCGCCCACCACTCAAACTCTCAACCCAGTCGCCGAGTTCTTCGTCCTTGCACGGGTAGAAGGGACAATAACAGAAATCGCAGACCTGACCTTCAAAGTGGCAGGGATAATACGGACATCCCTCAGGCTGCCACTCCACCCAGTGGTCACCGCCGTACCTGCTGAAGATAAAGTAGGATGGGCGCTTCCTGACGACCCTTCCTTCTTGCCGGTCAAGCGCCTCCTGCACCCCGCGGAGCACTGCGGCGTACACTCTACGACCTATCTCGGTGAAGGTACCTGCATAGGTGTGCGTCTCTTCTCCCTCAGAAGCTACGATCACAGCGTCGGTCGTCGTCCCGGTGAAATGCCGTCCTGCCTCCCGCAGAGCCATCGCCTTCGCCTCGGTGGCGGTGATGATCGTCTCAAGGAGCGCCCCCTCGCTGAGCCCTTGCCTGGAGGTGACGATGATGTTGATGGTATGGGGGCGAACAGGGTCAGAGTCGGGGTTTGGGTTCGTGACCCCTGCGGTTACAAAGACAGTGATGAAGTCGTACTGCAGGACACAGAGGTGGCGCATCGGGACTGCAGTGAGAAGTCCAAAATAGCCCTGGTCATACCCCCAGGAAGACGCAAGGTTCTGGAGATACCTCGCGGGGTCGGCATGGTCAAAGCCGCTCGGGACCGTATGATTGAAGAGAGTCGTGGCACGCTCCACCCCTCCGGCGATCCCGGTGCTTGCCGCTCTGAAATTCCCCCTGACAATAAGAGTATCAGAGGTGTAGTAATACCTCATGCGACAGTGTACCTTACCCGGTCCTTCAGCTCTTGCTGTTTCCCGGCATTCCACCCGGAGACGTCCTGGAGATAGCCGGTGACCCGACTGATCTGGGTGACGTCGTGCGACCCGCACTCTGGGCAGACCGGCGCGCCGCAGAGGGGACAGTAGTCGATCCCTGAGACGATCTCGTGATGACAGTGCGTATGATCGAGGGGGCACATGATCTCAAGTTCGGTCTCGCCGCAGACCGGACAGGGTGCGCTCTCAACGACATGGTTGCAGGTGTGGCACTTGTACCGCCGCTCTTCAACCGGGATATCGCTCAATTTTTGATATTTTTTTGCCAGGGCAAGTTGCTCATCGCTCCACTGCATGCAATATCCTTCCAGTTGAAATTATATAGAGATTCGGACTTGAACAAGGGTTCCACCTCTCACGGATCTGGCGAGTTCATCTGAGACAAAACCTAAGGTATATCATCCTTATTTGCCCATGGATCACAGATGCAGTGTCCTTCGAAACGTCTGGTTCTTCTGACGTTTTTGTTGTTCATTGGCCTCAGTGTGCCATGTATGGCCGGAAACGTCACGACAGTGCCAAACATCCCGATCATAAACCAGAGCCTTGCCGCATTCGATATTCTCTCAGACTCTGAAGTGGAGTATGCCCCTCCAGATTCTGAATATTATACAGCCGCGGCTGAATATCAGGTCTTTGAAACATGTGCCAAATGTACAGGGCCGGCCGCCCTGGCAAAAAAGGTCAGGGTCACCACTTATCCAATGATCACTGATTCGGATTTGGCTGACCCAGTATACCTGGGACGTGCCAATGGGGTGAAGGTCGACCTCTTCCCTGAGGGCGACCTCGACTCCCTTCAGGGGACACTTGGGAGTTATGAGGCGGATGCCACCAGGATCGCCGGCGACCTCTTCACCGGCGACCTTGGAACAAGGACCGCCTTTGTTGCGATCTTCTTCAGGGATGGAAACCCCGATACGCATAGTGCCAGGTTTATTCTCAACGCCGCCGACGCCGCGAAGTTCGGGGATACGTGGGATGACGGGTGCTATATCAGGTTCCGCGACTGGTCTGAGGCATCGGTGAGTGCAGAAGAGATCACAGGCTACGAGGAACCAGGCGCCGCACTGGAAGCGACCGGGCCGGTTCTGACCCTCGGTGAATCCCCACTTCTGGCGACCTGTGATCAGGAGGAATTGAAGCAGAAGATGCGCGAGACCACCGACGACCTCGCGACCACTGTGAGTAGCCTCACTCTCACAGCTGGGGACAAGGACCAGAATAAAGTGGCTACTCTTGCCCTAGATCTAGCCGATGCGGCACGGTCGTACGCCACCGACTATGAAGGTCTGGAGGTGCCAGCGGGTGCTGACAGTGCGAGGGCCGACTTTGTCATGGCGCTGGACGCCTACCAGGATGCGGGGTCGGCGCTCTGGTATGGGGTCACCTGTGCGAACACGACGGTGTATGGTGAAGGTGCAACCCTCCTCACCGAGGCGCGCGACACGATGAACGGGGTGCTTGGGGTGTTCGACCTCCAGACGCTCGACGACCCGACCCTCGAACTCCCATCAACTGAGGTCTATCCCGACGCTCTCGACTTTGGGAAGGGGCATATCTACTTTGATGCCGGGAAGGTGCACAAACTCTCGGTGAGACCTGAATCGTACACCTTCACAAAGTCCTATGAGGCAGGCGACGAAGAGGTGACGGCACCCTATGGGAAGACATTCATCATGGTCCTGGTGGACGTGAATTATCTTGGCTTTTATGGCGGGGGAAGTTCCAGGGCCAAGGTCCCTGCGCCCCAGACCTTCTCCCTAATCAATGGAGGGGAGACCTATGCGCCGGCCACGGTCTCGGCCTCCTATATCGAAGGGGTCGGTACGGTCTACCGCAGTGTCACCATCGACCGGGAAGACCGCCGTGCGATCGGGTTCCTGGTCTTCGAGGTTCCTGAGTCCCTTGACCCGGCAAATGCGTATCTCCAGACGAAGTTGGGAGCGGGGAGTTCGCCGGTCTGGGCCTTGGAATAATTTTTTTTGCTCTGTAGAAACCCTCACCTCTTGTGTGGCTGAGAGGGGTGTCCCCCGCCTTCCTCCCCTTTGGCCAGGGGCGCTGCCCCCGGACCCCAGGGATGAAGATAGAACTGGGAAGGCAGAATCAACGACCATGACGATGGGGTTGCCGTACTCCGCCTATCGTGTGGCGGGGGGTTCGGGGGGCGGCCAAGCCACCCACCACAGTGATTCATTAAGAGGATTATCTTAAGGGCCAAAAATTGAAAAAATGGCCATTCAAAGGGTTTCTACAAATCCCAATTTATGATGCACGCGTGATTTAGCCATCCTCCCACATCATGTACTCCAGGGGCGCAGGTTCTTCGAAACACCTTGTATCTCTCATGATCGCTCCCCTCTCCTCGAAGATCAAGGAGTTTCTCACGCTCGTGCTCCTATGGTGATAAGTAGGCCGAGAAGGCAACGAACTGATCATCCGGGAGGAGATGCTGACGAATGCATCCACGTGGCCTCATATTGATTCTAAAGAATTCAGAAAAGTAAGAGCAGGCCTGGGCCGTGTCAGGCCCGGACCCGCCGCCTCAGAGGACTCATAGGGTTCCTCAGCGCCGGACTGACCGGCTCGGAACGGTCAATCTCATCATCGGCGATAGGGAGCATAGGCCCGAGCCGCCATGGCCGGGTCTGCGGCGTCGTAGATCGCGCGGCCGACGATCATCCCATCAACGAGGGGCGCGACCTCTGCTGGGTTGCCGCCCTGCGCCCCAACACCTGGAGAAAGGATCTTTCTCTTACCGATCAGGTCGCGCAACGCCTTGATGCGCGCGGGCCTGGTCGCCGGGGCGATGATCCCGTCCGCGCCGGTCTCC
>JAQVHG010000229.1 GCA_028696365.1 Methanofollis sp. | reverse complement strand
GGATAGGAAAGATTCGGTGATGAAGGCAGCCATTCTGATCGGCGTGCCTTCCCACATCTCCGCGCCGGGGGCTCTGCCCCCGGACCCCCGGGATGAAGATTGGGCCGGGAAGGCCGATTCGAAGTCTTTGGGGGGGGGATTGCTGTCCACGACCTATCTCGGTGCGGGGGACTGGAGGGCTTGCCACCCCCCGCAGAGAGGGCTATCCAGAGCATTTCTACAATGCAGGATTTTTTTATCTTTCTGGATCGGTGCCGTAGGCACCACTCCTCACCGCCCTCTGCGCCAGGAGGGCGTCGGCGAGGACGAGGGCGAGCATCGCCTCGGCCACCGGGACCAGGCGGAAGGCGATGCAGGGGTCGTGACGCCCGGTGATCGAGACCTCGACCTCGGTGCCGTGGAGGTCGAGGGTCTGCTGTGGTCTGGCGATGGAGGGCGTGGGCTTGACGGCGAGCCTGACCCTGATCTCCTGCCCGGTCGAGATCCCGCCGAGGACGCCGCCGGCATGGTTGGAGAGGAAGCCGGTGGCGTCCATGGGGTCGTTGTTCTCGCTTCCAAGGAGGCGAGCGGCGGCAAACCCCTCCCCGATCTCGATGCCCTTCACCGCCCCGATTCCCATCATCGCGGCGGCGATGGCGGCGTCCAGTTTCCAAAAAACCGGCGAGCCCAGGCCTGGGGGGACGCCTCCGGCGGTCACCTCGACGATCCCGCCGACCGAGTCGCCTGCCGCCGCCGCGCTCCGCACCGCCTCCTCCATCGCTGCGGGGTCACGTTCGCCGTGCACCTCGGCGACCCGTCCGGTCACGCTGATGCCGTGCGTTGTGAGGAACTTTGCGGCCACTGCCCCGGCCGCGACCCGTGCGGCCGTTTCCCGCCCAGAACTCCTGCCGCCGCCCCGGTGGTCACGTAGCCCGTACTTCTGGAGATAGGTGTAGTCGGCATGCCCCGGCCTGAAGACCTCGCGGAGTGCGTCGTAGTCGCCGCTCCGGACGTCACGGTTCCTGATGAGGAGGGCGACCGGCGTGCCGGTCGTCCGCCCTTCAAAGACGCCTGAGAGGATCTCGACGGCGTCGGGCTCTTTGCGTGGGGAAGCGAGCGGGCCGCCGGGCCGGCGGCGGTCGAGCATGGGCTGGATGTCGGCCTCGGAGAGCGAGAGGCCCGGCGGGACGCCGTCGAGGACCGCCCCGATCGCCGGGCCATGGCTCTCCCCGAAGGTCGTGACCCTGAGCCACTGCCCGAAGGTGTTCATAGCCCGAGCACCTCCCGCACGGTCTCGGGCCTGACCTGGATCCCGGTCATATGACGGAACTGTTCACACGCCTGATAGACAAACATCTCGGTCCCAGGGATGGTGCGGCAGCCGCGCTCGTCGGCGGCCCTGAGGAGCGGGGTCTCCTGCGGGGTGTAGACGAGGTCGAAGACCGTCGTCGCCGGGTCGAGGTCGTCGGCGGAGAGGAGTGAGCGCGGGTCTGTGCCCATCCCGACGGGGGTGGCATGGACGACGACGTCGGGAGGGGTCATCCCGGCGAAGTCCTTGATCTTCCCCGCCCTGCACCCGAACCGCCCGGCCAGGCGTTCGGCCTGCTCGAGGTCGCGGGTCAGGACCGTCACCTCGCACCCGAGGTCGAGGAGGGCGTAGGCCGCCGCGGCCGCCGCCCCCCCGGCTCCGAGGACGACAGCCGTCCCGGCACCGCCACCGATATCTTCGAGGGGACGGCGGACCCCCGTCCAGTCGGTGTTCGTGGCCCTGACCTCGTCGCCGCAGAAGACCAGGGTGTTTGCCGCCCCGATCGCCTGCGCATGCGGGTCGGCCTCGTCGGCCGCAGCCAGAGCCGCCGCCTTGTGCGGGACCGTGACCGAGAGCCCGCGGACCCCCAGGGCCCTGGCCACCCTGAGGATCTCGGCGAACTCAGGATGGTCGAAGAAGGTGTACGCGGCGTCGATGCCGTAGGTCGCAAAGAGGGCGGTGTAGAGTTCAGGGCTCCTGCTGTGAAGACACGGATGGCCGGCGATCCCGTAGAGCCCGGTTGCGGGGTTGAGGGAACGGAGGCGGTTGGCCTCGTCGGGTGGGAGGCGGAAGCCGTCCATCACCCGGGGATCACGTTCGCACCCTTTCAAGAGGTTGAGGACTGCGGCGGCCGCCTCTGTCGGGGACAGGCCTGCGGTGGAGAGGGCGAAGTCGGCGGCGGCGCAGTAGTGCGGCCGCCGCCGGGCCAGGAGGACCGCCACCTCGTCGGCGGGCGGGAGGGTGGTGAGGGGCGGGCGGTCAGACCTTCGCGTCCTCTCCGTGATGGTCTCTGCGTCCGCCTCCAGGAGGACGACCCGCCCGCCGCGGCGGAGTGCGGCGACATTGGCCGGGTCGAGCACGGCCCCGCCGCCGGTGGCGACGACCCCGTCGACGTCGGCGAGGTCGGCAACGACCGCACATTCCAGGGCCCTGAACCCGCCCTCCCCCTCTTCGGCGAAGATCACCGGGACGGAGCGTCCGGCTCGCGCCTCGACCATGGCGTCGGTGTCATAGAAGGGAAGGCCGAGGCGGTCGGCCAGGATGCGGCCGATCGTCGACTTTCCGGTCCCGCGGTAGCCGATGAGGACGACCTTCATAGCACCCCGGCCCCCTGCAATGCCTCCCAGAACCCAGGGAATGACTTGGCCACGCACTCGGCCTCCTGCACCGTCACATCGCCGCTCCCGAGCCCGAGGACGGCGGCGCTCATCGCCGTCCGGTGGTCGTGGACCGGGTCCACCACGAGATGGCCGCGGCGGGGCCCGGGCGAGATGGTGATCTGGTCTTCCCCGACCTCGACCCCGGCGCCAAAGCCGCGGAGCACCTGTGCGATCGCCGCCACCCGGTCGCTCTCTTTGTAGCGCAGGTGGGCGGTCCCGGTGATGGTGGTCTGGCCACGGGCAAAGGCGGCGACGGCCGCGAGGTTCTGGACAGTGTCGGGCGAGGTCGCCATCTCGATCTCAACTCCGTCGAGGACGCCGTCGGACTCCAGGACCACGCCGGTTGCGTCGGCCCGGACGCGACATCCCATCGCCGCGAGGGCGTCGAGGAACCGGCGGTCGCCCTGTGCCGAGCCCTGGTCGAGGTGGTCGACCCGCACCCGCCCGCCGCAGACCGCCCCGATCGAAAAGAAGGTGGAGGCCGAGGACCAGTCGCCTTCGACCACGTAGCGCCTTGAGCGGTACCGGCCTGGCTCGACCAGGAAAGCCCTCTCCTCCTGACGCACCTCCACGCCGAAAGCGGCCATCACCGCGGTGGAGAGGTCGAGATAACTCGCGGAGACCGGTGGCGTCGTGAGGGTGAGAGCAAGCCCGTCGGCCCAGTAGGGTGCGGCGATGAGGAGGGCCGAGACGAACTGGCTTGAGATGTCGCCTGGCATCGCCACGCCCCCGCCCCGCACCGGCCCCCTGACTGTAAGAGGCGGGAAACCAGGACACCTCGCATACCTGACCTCGCCGCCCAGGGCCGCCACCGCCTCGCCGAGCAGCCCTATGGGGCGCTCCTGCATCCTGGCGCTCCCGGTGAGCGTGACCTGGTGTCTGCCGAGGGTGGCAAGCCCTGTCAGGAACCTGAGACTTGTCCCGGAGTCTCCGGCGTCGACGACGGCCGGGGCGTCGAGGGGGAGGCGCCCGGCACACCCCTGCACCCTGAGGGCATCGGCGTCCCCGACGACCCTGATACCCAAGGCATCAAGCCCGGCACGGGTGCGGGCGATGTCGCCAGCCTCAAGGGGCCTGACGATCTCCGACTCGCCGTCGGCAAGGGCGGCGACGACCAGGGCCCGGTGGGTGAGACTCTTCGAGGGCGGGGCGGCGACGGTGAGGTCGACCCCGGTCCGGCGGGCCAGCGTCACCTCCACCCGCCCACCTCCAGTCGCGGGTAGCACCCGGACTCCTTCACTGTTGCGAGGCTCTTGAGTTCGGCGACGGCCAGGCCCCACTCAGGTCCGGCCTCGCCGTCGATGAAGAAGACGTACCGCCCAAGCCCGCGTCG
>JAQVHG010000228.1 GCA_028696365.1 Methanofollis sp. | reverse complement strand
CCTCTCTTATTCCCAGTACGAGTGTGACTCCACTTTCCCACACCGATCGCGCCGTGGGCTCCCCCGAAAGCCACTGGCTTTCTCATGTTCTTTTCACTCGCACCTCGAAGATTGAAAATTTTCTTTTCTTGAACTCACTACCATTCATATCTCGAAGATCGAAGATCTTCTTAAGCTCGTTATTACTCGCATCCCCAGAACCCCAGGGATGAAGATAGGGCCGGGAAGGCATATTCGAAATCCATGAAGAGGGATTGTTGTCCACGACCTGTCGTGGAGCGGGGGGTTCTGGGGGCGGCAAGCCCCCAGTTAGAGAGATTCATCAAGAGGATTTCTACAGAGCCAAAATTTCTTCGTTTTTCTGTGGGGCGGCCATTCTGATCGACGTGCCTCCCCACATCATCATGCCGGGGGTGCTGCCCCCGGACCCCTGGGACTACGATAGAGTCAGGAAGGCAGAATCAATGATCATGAGGGGGTGTTGCCGCCCTCGACCAATCGTGTGATGGCTATCGTGTGATGGCTGGTGCGACCGAAGGGAGCTTGAGAAGATCGAAAATCTTTGAGCAGTCAAGAAAGCCGGAAGATTTCGAGCGACACGCTCTTCGCCAAACAGTTCCATCCAGAAGGTATCTACAGAACCAATGCTACCAGTTTCACTCTCAGACCCCCATGAAAATATCGGGCCCACCTTTTCCCCCTCATACTGCGGCGAAGAGGGACAGAAATTCTACAGAACCTCATACCCAATTCTCAGAACGCCCAATAAACTGAGCAAACCCCTCCCATAGGAACAATACCTAAAATATAATAACTAATATCAATGAGTATCATATACTATGCGTGGCGAGACCCCCTCTGAAGCAGTGCACTATGAGAAGATCGAGAGCCTGAAACAGGACTTCTTCAGATACATCCAGTCTAACCACCACAAAATCGATGAAAAACTCCCGGTCTTCTACGGGCACGTCATATCCACCCTCGAGTCTTCATTTCCCCACCTCGACCCGGAAGACCACGACGCCTTCCTCGACGCCATCAGTTTCAAACTCCTTGAGACCTCCCCCATGGGCTCAGACCCCGCCTATATCGACCGCGTCGTTGAACTCGCCGCCCGACTCAAACGAGGCAAAAGCCCATGGGCCGGTGTCGAGGTCGCCGCCGGGTTCAGGCTGATGAAGGCTGGGAAGTTCAAACGCGCCGTCCCCTATCTCAGAAAATACCGCTCTCAGGACCTCGTTGTCCACATCGCCCTCGCCTACTGCTATTACGCCCTCTCCCTCTCAGAGATCGCACAACTCAAGAACATCAAGGCCCCAAGCGAGATGGAACTGCGGGCCAGAGAACAGATGCTCGAACTCGCACGCATCCACAGGACCGTCACCTCTTCCCTCCCGTACGCCGCCGACCCTGCCCTCACCAGGATCTTCTGGCTGATGATCTCGTGTGCCATCGACTGGTTCCCAAGCAACCCCGCCTTCATCAAACTCGGCCTCAAAAAGGCACAGGCCGATCACAACAACGAAATGAGAAGAGAGACCCTCAAGATCGCCCTTAACCGCTTTGGGAGCGACATGGACATTCTGCGCGAGGCATTCCAGTTTGCCATCGATGAAGGCGACGGGACCGGCGCGGCCGACATCGTCAAACAGATGCTCCAGCATGCACCTGAGAGCAGCGAACCAGACTATTACGGCATGCTCCTCGCCTTGAGGACTAAAACCCGCTCAGGATACCATACCTTCAGGAAAAAAGCCGGAGAAAAAAAGATGCCGCCCGACGTCCTCGCCCTCCTCGACCTCTCGTTCTCCCTCTTTTCAGGACTTAAAAAAGACGCGTACACCCGCATACGGACCATGAAAGAGACCTACCCCTCCCTGGACCATTATCTCATCCTCATCAACTACCTCTCCCATGACATCCTCTCAGAGGACGAAACAAGAGTAAAAAAAGCAAAAAAAGCCTACCTCAACTCAGTAGAGACCTACTGCAGACGCAGGTTCCCATCCCAGCGCGCCGGGCCTTCAAAGGAGATCGCCGTATCAGTCTGACTCTGAAGAGGCGAGTAACCTACACATGTCGAGGTCGAGAACCAACACCGCCCCCCCTGGTCCAGGAAGACTGTCTTGATAGAGTTGGCCCAGATCCCGTCTACACGTCCGATCTTGTCGGCGACTCCCCAGTCCTTCCAGCAGTAGATCCCATGATTTGTCGCCACCCAGAGCGCCCCGTCAGGTGCCGCACCAAGATCCTGGATCCTCATACCTTCTCTCTCGAAGTCCCCGCACCCGAGCACCGGTACCACCTTCCCGGCCGCATCGAGGTGGACCACCTGGCTGCGATTGAAGAGATAGACTCCGCCAAAGGGATCGGTCCTGATCCCTTCATAACCGCAGAGCAGCCTGCCATCCACAGCCACTGGAGAGAACCCCTCGGTGAAATTCTCATCGATGACCCAAAGCCCCTCTTTTGAGAGACAATACAGGAGACGCCCCTCGGGATCGAGGGCCATATCCTCAAGGGCATAACTTGCTGGTGCCCCTGGCGCGAACGGTTTGTACCACGTCCAGTTCTCACCATCCACACAGTGAACCCCGCTGTTCCGTGTCTCGACCCACATCGTATCGTCCCAACGCTGCAAGGCGATCACCGCCGGGTTCTTCAACTGATGCTGCTCGGCAATGGTGTGAAAAGAGCGGCCGTCAAAACTCTGGAGGCCCTGGGTTGTCCCGATCCAGAGCGTACCGTCGGGTGCGTACTCTACAGAGAGGACCGTCTCTGAGATAAGACTCTCAGGCACATAGCCCGCAGGCCTATGATAGGTCGTCCAGTTCTCCCCGTCAAAAAGAGCGAGCCCGCGGGGGGTCGCCGCCACGATCTCACCATCAGGACCGTTGCACCAATCATAGACGTCGGTGGTCGAGAGACCTCCATATGAAGGCTGGAACACCGTCAGGTCTGCAGATGCTATTGCAACACATGCAATGAAGGCAAAAACGACGAGAATTACAGCTCGACGCATACCCCATCTGCTCTCCTGACCACGATCTCGCCGCCGGCCCCTGGATCATACATCACCGATCGCCCGACCTTACCCCCTATATCCTCAGCGATAAGGGGGATGTGCTGATGATCCAGCGCCAGGTGTACCGCTTCGATATTCCGTTCACCTATATTGAGATTGTTGTCATTGAACCCGAACATATTGGCACCGCCCACCATCTTCGCTCGGAGCGACCCGTTTCTCGAACCAAACGAATCAAGTCCCTCGAGCAGGATCCCAAGAGCGGTATCTGCATATTTTCCAGGCCGGTCGGTCTGACCTTTACTCTCAGGAAGCATCACATGCGCCATTGCTCCGACCCCATGCCGCTTGTCATGGAGGATCAGAGCGATACATGAGCCAAGCCCGATGGTTGTCATGGGGTCCCCGCCCACATAGTACTCACCGATCCCGATAAATCGAGCATTGACATCAGCAGGTCGAAACTCGGCCATGATATGATTCTCCCCTTTATATCGCCTGCGTGGTGAGTGCCTCAAGGAGACCAAGCAGGTTGCCGAGCATCTCAGGTGTCAGAAACATCAAGATTGTCCCATCGATCGCATACTGGCCAGCGGTCAATTTTGTCCTGAAGACGACCACATCATTGGTCTCAGTGGCAACCTCAGCGATGAGTGCCTCCAGACCCGCATGCCCCATATCGATGCAGAGAGACGGGGGCGAAGGGAGCATGACAATACCAAGGAGACCAGCCGTCGCATCAAGGAAGGCTGAGACCATGATATTGCCGATCTCAATGATGGCGCTCTCGTCCATCTCATTGATCTCACGTTCGGTGTCGCCCATGCCAAGCATGGTGTTGGTCATCCTGATCGCAGAGGCGAGCGGCATCAACATCACGACAAACCCCTCGCCCGCGACCTCCCCTTTGATCCTGAAGACCACAAGGGCAACTTTTTCGTCACCCACAGTCTTATAAAATTGGGCAATATCGATGAT
>JAQVHG010000227.1 GCA_028696365.1 Methanofollis sp. | reverse complement strand
AGATACACTTCGGACCTTTGTAGGTGACCGTGCACCGTTCGTCCTCGTACCTCAGGCGGAGTGCCTCGTCGGTCCCCCTGAAGTCCCGGCCAGGGTGGTTGTAATAGACGTCGCGCTGGTCGCTGGAGATCGGTGTGGTCGCGCCGATCCTAACGAGCCGCGCCCGTATTTCTTCGAGATCTGGAACCCGTATCTTTGCTTCGACTTCAAACATCCGATGGCACCAATTTAAGTATCTTCGTCATGACTTAATATAGACAAGGTGTATCCATGGCAATCCAGGAAGGAGACGTCATCAGACTCAATTATATCGGCCGTATCGAAGGCGAGGTCTTTGACACCACCATCGAGGCCGAAGCCGAAAAGGCAGGCATCAAGAACCCGAAGAAGGACTATGCCCCGATCGTCATCCGTGTCGGGAGCGGTCACGTGATCCCCGGGCTTGACGAGGCACTCGTCGGCAAGGAGATCGGCGAAGAGAATGAGGTCGAGGTTCCGGCCGAGAAGGGCTTTGGGCCGCACGACCCCAAGCTCATCGAGTCGGTGAGCACCAACAACTTCAGAGAAAAGCCCAAGCCAGGCATGCGTGTCCAGACCGGTGAGCGCGAGGGTGTTGTCGTCAATGTGGTCGGCAAGCGTGCCGTCATCGACTTTAACCACCCGCTCGCGGGCCAGACGCTCTCATACACCTACACGATCGAAGGAGTCGTGGAGGACGTAGTGGAGAAGGCACAGGGTTTCATCAAGCTCTTCTCCGGCCGTGACATGGACGTCGTCTTCGAGGACGGCGTTCTGACCGTGACCCTGCCGGCAGGGATCAACTACGATAAGCGCTGGACCATGTCCCGCGGGGTCGTCGTCTACCAGACCTTCGAGTACATCGAAGAGGTCAAGGAAGTCGTCTTTGTCGAGACCTTCAAGCGCCCTGAACTCCCAAAGGAGGAGACTGCTGAGGCTGCCGCAGAAGAGCCTGTCGAGGCTGCTGCTGAGGAGGCTGCAGAGGCTAAGGAGGAATCTGCCGAGAAGCCCGCAAAGAAGTCTGAGAAGAAGCCTGCAAAGAAGGCCGCAAAAAAGACCGAAAAGAAGACTACTAAGAAGTCTGCAAAGAAGACCACGAAAAAGTCTGAGAAGAAGCAGACTGAGGAATAATCCTCAATATCTTTTTTTACTTTCCTGTCAGGACTTCTTTGAGAAAGGTCCTGGCCTGTGCATCAAGACAGTACCTAGCTGTGCGTCCATCTTCTCCTGGTTCCACGGCCCCGTCGTCGCAGAGGTGAGGGGTCTGGAGGCCGCTGGCGTTGAGGTCCCGAGACGTACCGCAATCTCTTTCCGGCTGAGTCCAGGTTCTGTGATGAGAAGCGAAATGATCTTGCTCTTCATCCTGTTCCTGAAATAACTGAGGATCTTCATCTCGCTCTCGTCGTACCTGCCGCGGTTCTCATAGTAGCGTACATACCCCCCAGCATGTGCGACGACGATCTTGCCGGCGTCCTGAGGAGTGTAAGGTGATAGCGGAGGGTTCCGATGTTTGTTCCGGTGAGCCTGGAGAGCATCATTGGTGTTGAGGAAAGAGAGGTCGCCATCAGAGACGTGGAAGTATGCGCCGCCGGTGGGACCGGACCGGGTGCGTGATCTTCTTTGGACTTGGGGCCTGCACCTAGGAGTGCTGGTGGGACGTATACATCAGGGCGTTACCATACCGACAGTCGCCAGGGCCACAGCGGCGATCGGGTTCGGGCTTGGGTGCCTCCATTTGGTGAGCATCCCCCTTGGCGCGATCATCGGCCCCCAGTTCCTGCCAGATCTCCCTGACTGAGACCGTCGTCTTCGACCTCCTCCTCTCTCCCTTCATCTATGCGGGAGGGGCTTTCCTCATCGGAGCCGTCGCTTCTCTCATCTACAATGTGGCCGCTCGTGTCCTGTGGGATTTTGTATTTCATATTGAACAGTATGAGAGCCCTGAGGTGTCGACTCACAGATGATTCTTGGCACGCCTTCGTCCATCTTGATCACGAGATGAGCGTCAATGGATGTGAGAAAATTTTTGATTTCAGGTGGGTGGCGGAGGTAAGCACTTCCTCATCACGATCTATCCTCCCCTCCCCCGCTCTGTCAACATCGCGTTGCCATATGCTCTTCTCAAACTCCTTCCTAGTCGCATCGTGATGATCAGAGGTCCCCGGAGGATCGAAGATCTTCTTGTCAAGAAAAATTCAATTGTTCTGATGCTCCCTCTGGTCGCACACCGAAGATGAAATGGCTCTGTAGAAACCCTCACCTATTGCGTAGGGGAGACGTGTGTCACCCGCCTTCCTCCCTCTTTGGCCGGGGGCTCTGCCCCCGGAACCCCGGGAGCACGATAGGGGCGGAAAGGCAGATTAGATGACCATAAAGAGAGTGCTGCCGTCCTCGACCTATCGCTCGTGCGGGGGGTCCGGGGGGGGAAGGCCTCCCGCCAGAGAGACATCCAGAGGGTTTCTACAGAGCCGACGAAATTGAAATATTATTTTGAACCTGTTCACACGTGTTCCTGCCAGATTTCCATAAGTCTCTGAGTCGGTACCCAGCCGGAGAGCGCTGTCAAGATAATCCTTAACATCTATTCCCTGGATCCCTCTCATAGAATTCTACGAGGGGTGAGTCAGGAGGTGGCTAGGGGGAAGGATAATACCCATCTGGCCCCTACCCAGAGTGAATCTGATGACGCGTCTCTTTACTTTTTATCCAGAAGATTTCGGCGAACTGCCGATTGATGTTCTCCACATGGACCTCCTATTCTTGGTCGGCGACGAAGAGACCGAGGTGAAGTCGCGGATGCACCTGCGGGTCCGGGACAAACCGGTCTCCAGCCTGGAACTAAATGCCCGCGACCTCGAGGTGCTGAACGCCTCGTGCGAGGAGTGCGAAGCCTCAGTCAGGTACGACACCAGGGCACACCTCCTGGTCTTCACCTTCGCCACCCCGCAGCCCGCCGGGAAAGACCTCCATCTCCTCACCCACACCAGGTGCCGTCCCTCCGACCACCTCCTTGAAGGGCTGTACTACGACGTGACCCCTGCCGGCGCACCGCCGACCCAGATCACCCAGTGCCAGCAGTGGGGCTTCCAGCGGATCGTCCCGTGCTTCGACGACATGACGGCCAAGTGCACCTACACCACGACGGTCATCGCCGACGAACGTTACACCAACATCATCTCCAACGGCGACCCACTCTCGGCCCCGAGGCCATATGGGAATGGCAACAAGATCGTCACCTTCGACAACACCACCACCCCGATGGCCCCGTACCTCTTCTTCCTGGGCGTTGGGACCTATGCGACCTTCAGGCGCGAGTTCGAGTACCCGGACGGCCGGGCGTTCACCCTCGAACTCCTGGCCCCTCCGGATGCAGACCCTGCGGCCGCAGAGGAGGCCCTGGAGGTGCTTGCCGACGGGGTGCTCTGGGTCTATCTCTTCACCGGGCCGGAGCAGTACCGCCACCTCCCTCTCCGCAAGGCCCTCATGGCGCGTTGCCACGAGCGGGATCTGGCAAAGGCGGTGGGAGACGAGGAGCGCGTCGAGGCGTTGCGGGCCGGACTCGCTGAGCGGGTCAGGGAGATCACTCCGGGGTACGCCTATACCGGCACGATCTACCGCGAGATCGGGATGCAGAACTCAGACTATGGCGGGATGGAGAATGTCGGCAATACCACCATCACCACCAACCGCCTGATGCCCTTCCCTCAGATGACCGACCGGGCCTACGAGTATATGGTGAGGGTGAAGGTCCACGAGTATTACCACAACCTCAACGGTTCTGAGGTGACCGGGAAGACGCCGTTTGAGATCTGGCTCAACGAAGCGGTGACAGTGCATGTGGAAAACCAGCACTTCGGTTTCTTCTTCGGTGAGGAGTATGCCCGTCTCCAGACAGTCCTCGAACTCGTCGACCCGGAGACCGGCACCTTCGCCCTGGACGAGGGGGCGGCCTCGATGCCCATCGAGCCAGACGGGTTCAACGACCC
>JAQVHG010000226.1 GCA_028696365.1 Methanofollis sp. | reverse complement strand
GCACTGCTCTTCACTGTTATTCCAGAGACAATCGTCATCTTCGGTCTTGTTTTTGCTCTGCTGCTGCTCTTCTAAACACGAAGTGAACACGGAGTGAACGATGGGATTGGAAGCTGTCGTTGGAGATATCAAGGAAAAAGGGCGGAAAGAGGTCGCCGAGATCCGGGCCCAGACTGAGGCCGAGGTCAAGAGCATCCTCAAAGAGGCGCAGGAGAAAGCAGCGGCGATCAAAGAAGCAGCTGAGGAAGACGTCCAGCGGGAGGTCAACCGCATCGTCAACCAGGAGGTCTCGGCTGCCAACCTCGCCGTCAAGCGTGAGGTCCTCAATGCGGAGAAGGACACGCTGTCGCGTGTCCATGCATCTACCCTTGCCCGTATAGGCGACCTCCCAGCGGATTTCCATGCGCAGGCTCTCCGTAACCTCCTCCCCCAGGCGGCTGCCGATGTTGGGGGCGGTACGGTTTACTGCAACGCCCGTGATGTCTCCATATTGAAAGAAATCCTTGCCGAGAATCCAGATTACTCTGGGTTCTCAGTCGGGAACCCCGTCGAGATCGAAGGCGGGATCGTGGTTGAGAGTGCTGACGGCAGGATGAAGGTCGACTACAGTTACCGTACATTTCTGGAGACGGTGTGGGAGTCAGAGCTCAAAGATGCGTCTGACATCCTTTTCCCCTGAGGAGGTTCCGGCATGGCTGACGTAGGGGGTCCAGCTCCATACATTTACGTCTCCACGCGCATGCGTGTGCGCAAAGCAAAGTTGATCCCGCGAGAAGAGTACCTGCGGATGCTCAACATGAGCCTGCCTGAGATCACTCGGACTATCGGGGAAACAGAGTACAAGAAGGAGATTGACGAGCTTGCCTCGTCTTTCTCCGGGGTCAACCTCCTTGAGGTCGCGCTCTCCTGGAACCTTGCAAAAGAGTACCAGAACGTCCTGGAGATCACTCCATCTGGAATGATGAAGTTTGTGCAGAGTTATCTGCGCCACTGGGATATCCAGAACGTCCTGACTATCCTGCGCGGTAAGACCCAAGGGGTCAAGCCAGGTAAGATCAAGGAAGTCCTCATTCCAGCAGGTGAACTCGACAGGAACGTTCTTGACCGGTTGCTTGCTGAAGATTCCCCTGAGAGGATCGTTGAAGCGGTCAAAGGCCGGCGTCTTGGGCCTCTGCTTTCTGCCGGTCTCCAGGAGGCCCTGGAAAGCGGTTCGTTTGCTACACTTGAGAACGAACTCTACAAGAACCTGTATACGCAGATGATCTCTGACGCCAAGAGCGGGATCAAGGGGGGTTCGGTGTTCCTGGGCTATATCCAGACAGAGATTGACACCAGGAACATTATGAACCTCTTCCGTTTCCGCGGTCAGCATGCCGGTGGCGAAGACATCAGGGCACTGCTTATACCTGGCGGGAAGGCCTTCACGGTCGACGAACTGGTCAGGATGAGTACGATCGAGAACCTTGACGAGTTGATCGAAGCCGCAAAGAAGAAGGCCAAGGATCCAGAACTGGCAGGAGTCTTTGAAGAACTGCGCCAGCAGCGTCCGGTCCACGAGGTCGAG
The DNA here is from genome assembly GCA_028696365.1 of Methanofollis sp. Lineage (GTDB taxonomy): Archaea > Halobacteriota > Methanomicrobia > Methanomicrobiales > Methanofollaceae > Methanofollis. The sequence goes on along the minus strand of JAQVHG010000226.1, from coordinate 2,448 downwards.
GTGCTGCTGACAAAGTACCGGCTCAAGCAGATGGAACAGCTCTCCAAGCGGTATTCCTTCTCGGTCCTTCCTATCCTTGCCTACCTTGAGATGAAGCGCTACGAGGTGGCCAACCTCCGCGCCATCGCTCGGGGGAAGGAGTATGGTCTGCCGAATGAACGCATTGAAGGTTACCTGGTGATGTAGATGGTAGAGATTGCAGTCGTTGGAAACGACGAATTCGTCATTGGGTTCCGTCTTGCGGGCATTCAGAAGACGCTTGTCGCTGAGGACGACGAGGCCCTGAAGACCACCGTCCAGCGCGTGCTTGATGACGAGTCGATCGGCATCCTGGTGCTGGACAGTAGCGATATGAACAGGCTCCCCCTGCGGATGCGGGCTCAACTTGAGGAGTCCGTGAAGCCGACGGTGATCGCGATCGGCGAGGAGGAGGGAGGCCTCTCCATGCGGGAGAGAATTAAGAGATCGGTCGGTGTTGATCTGTGGAAGTAAAAGCTGAATCGAACACAGGCACTTCGACAGGAGTGCTGAAAAGGATTGCAGGCCCGGTCGTCACGGCCGTCGGCTTCAACGCCCACATGTACGACGTGGTCAAGGTCGGCCACGAGGAACTGATGGGCGAGGTCATCAAGATCGCGGGTGATGACATTATCATCCAGGTCTATGAGGCCACCGACGGCATTCGGCCCGGCGAACCGGTGGTAAACACCGGCATGCCGCTCGCGGTCGAACTTGGCCCGGGTCTGCTGAAGAGCATCTACGACGGTATTCAGAGACCGCTCGAGGTGCTCGTAGAGAAGATGGGAAGCTTCATCGAGCGCGGTGTAACTGCACCAGGGCTTGACCGCACGACGAAGTGGGACTTTGTCCCTGTCGTGAAGGCCGGCGACCATGTCGCCCCTGGCACGGTCATCGGGACGGTCCAGGAGACCGAGTCGATCCTCCACAAAATCATGGTCCCCCCCAACCAGAAGGGCGGCGTGGTCAAGGAGATCAAGGGCGGCTCGTTCACTGTCGAGGAGACAGTTTGTGTCCTCGAGGACGGTACCGAGATCCAGCTGATGCAGAAGTGGCCGGTCCGTGTGCCGCGGCCGGTGGCTGAGAAGATGAACCCTGATATCCCGCTCGTCACCGGGCAGAGGATTCTCGATGGGCTCTTCCCGATTGCCAAGGGCGGTACCGCTGCTATTCCAGGGCCGTTTGGCTCAGGTAAGACGGTCACCCAGCAGCAGCTTGCAAAGTGGTCTGACGCTCAGATCGTGGTCTACATCGGCTGCGGTGAGCGCGGCAACGAGATGACCGAGGTACTGACCGAGTTCCCGGCACTCGACGACCCAAAGTCGGGCAGGCCGCTGATGGAGCGGACCATTCTCATCGCGAACACCTCGAACATGCCAGTGGCTGCCCGTGAGGCGTCTGTGTACACCGGTATCACCATTGCCGAGTATTTCCGTGACCAGGGCTACGATGTCTCCCTGATGGCTGACTCCACCTCACGGTGGGCCGAGGCCATGCGTGAGATCTCCTCCCGTCTCGAAGAGATGCCTGGTGAAGAAGGGTATCCGGCATACCTGGCCGCCCGCCTCTCTGAGTTTTATGAGCGTGCGGGTCGTGTGATGACCCTCAACGATCTTGAAGGGTCGGTCTCGGTTATCGGTGCGGTTTCGCCGCCTGGCGGTGACTTCTCTGAGCCGGTCACGCAGAACACGCTGCGTATCGTCAAGGTCTTCTGGGCACTGGACGCCAAACTCTCGCAGCGTCGGCACTTCCCGGCCATCAACTGGCTCAACTCGTACTCGCTGTATCTTGACACCCTCAACCCCTGGTATGACAAGAACATCTCGCCTGAGTGGAACCAACTCAGGAACTGGGCGATGGGTGTGCTCCAGAAGGAATCTGAGCTCCAGGAAATTGTGCAGCTCGTCGGGTCTGACGCCCTCCCAGAAGAGGAGCAGATCACCATCGAGGTTGCCAGGATGCTCCGTGAGATCTTCCTGCAGCAGAACGCTTTCGACGATGTGGACACCTACTGTTCACTCGAGAAGCAGCTTGATATTCTCAGGGCGATCCACACCTACGCCGATCTCTCATCCGCGGCCCATGCTACAGGCGTGATGCCGGCCCAGATCCTGGCGGTCAAGGCCAAGAACGACCTGCCGCAGATCAAGTTTGCGAAGGACTACAAGCCTGAACTTGAGCGGATCATGAAGGCGATGAAGGATGAATTTGCCGGACTGAAGGCGGGGATGGCATGAAAGAATATAAGACAGTCAAGCAGATCGCCGGTCCGCTCGTCTTTGTCGAGAAGACCGAGCCGGTCGGCTACAACGAGCTCGTGAATATCGTCCTTGCGGACGGCAGTATCAAGCGCGGTCAGGTGCTCGACACCTCTGATGACCTTGTGGTCGTCCAGTGTTTCGAGACCACCGCGGGTATCGGCCGCGACGC